>JADGPN010000073.1 GCA_017882465.1 Solirubrobacteraceae bacterium | reverse complement strand
CGCGCATATAGCCCAGGTGGATGCCGCCGGCCCCGAACAGGTTGGCCATCACGGCGGCCCGGGTACGCGGCGGGAGCTCGTTGTGGAGCAGCCACGCCGACGTGTCGGTGATCGCGCCGCCGACACCGGTGACTGGCTGATAGCGCACGGCGTCGTCGACGTGGATGACCGCGACGCCGGTGGGCAGCGGGCCTCCGAACCGCAGACCAGCCAGGTGAGTCAGGCGCTGCGAGAGGTCGCGGGTGGTCTGCACCACCTCCACGACGTCGTTCCGGCTCGGCCTGGTCGCCGAGTCACAGGCGCCCAGCGTCATCAGGATGCCGGTTATCAGAACCAGCGATCCGACTCGAACTGCTGATCGCTTCAGACCCGCTCCGATCTGATTGGGGCGCCCATCCGAGGCCGGTGAGTCCTACCGCCTTCGAGCAAGAAGTGTTGACGATGCGTCAAGCGGGCGCGGGCCGCCGCCGAGCGCGCCGTCACTCCAGCCCCGCCGCGGTGGGACACCACGAAGCTCTCGGTGAGGGTGGCCGGATTTCGGATGTATATCGTCCGAAATCGGCCCACCTCCGTCGTTCAGGTCGATCCGTCCGCGGTCGGTGGTGGGACAGCTCAGCGCCGGGCGACTCCCGATCCCCGACGCGCGAAGATGACCGCGATGCTTCGCCCCGCCACGCCCGCCGACCGCCCCGACCTAATCGCGCTCGCGCTCGCCGAGGACGCCGCCTGGTCCGGCGGGCCCGAGGTGTCAGCGGAGGAGACCGGCGAGTTCATCGATCACCATGGGCCGGGGGTGATCTTCGAACGCGACGGTCGCGTGGCCGGCTATGCCGCGGTCGGCGAGGGCGGCGGGACGATCCTGCTTGCAGACCGGGTGCGCGGTGCGCTTCCAAAGCCACCCTCGGTCGTATTGCTGGTAGCATTTCCGGTATGAAGGTGAGTGTGAGTCTGCCTGGTGAGGACGTCAAGTTCCTCGACGCGTACGCGGACGCGCACGCGTTGTCGTCGCGGTCAGCGGTCGTTCAGCATGCGATCCGGGCGCTGCGGCGCGAAGAGTTGCCCGACGCCTACGGCCAAGCGTGGGAGGAGTGGGAGGCCGCCGGCGAGCGTGAGCTGTGGGATCAGGTCGCGGGCGACGGTCTCTGATGCGACGCGGCGAGGTCCGCCTGGTCGATCTCGACCCGGCCCGCGGATCGGAGGCCGACAAGCGCCGGCCGGCGGTGATCGTCTCAAACGACGACGCGAACACAGCGGCCACGCGGCTTGGGCGCGGGGTCCTGACGGTCGTACCGGTCACCTCCAACGTGGAGCACGTCTACCCGTTCCAGGTGCTGCTCCCAGCCGGGACCGCCGGTCTCCGGCGCGACTCCAAGGCACAAGCCGAGCAGGTTCGGTCGGTCGCGTTCGAGCGGATCGGCCAGCTCCTGGGCCAAGCCCCCTTGCCGATCATGGCCTCGCTGGACCAAGCGCTCCGCCTTCACCTGGCGCTTTGAGCGCATTGCGTGGACGCGGCGCCGTCCAGGCGGGCACACACGAGGTCGCAGCGCGCCGGGCAGGATCCACCGGTTGCTCGGAGCGCTGGACGAATCGATGCCCTCACAGGGAGATCACCGACCCGGTCACCGCCCGACGCCGCAAGCTGCTGGTCGCGTTCGGGATCGGGATGGCGTTCCCCAAACCCAACAGTCGAGCGGCCGGTCGAACCCGTCGTGTTGGCGCAGTAGAGCCGATGTCCGAACACCGCGACCTGCTGCGGATCGCCGGCGCCGGTGATGAAGCTCTGGTTGACGTGCGAGCCGTTGACGCTCGCCGCCCCGATCGAGAACGCATCGGTGCCGCCCGGCCCCGGTTCAGCTACGCGTCGCTCCAGATCGGCGGCCGCTTGTCCAGAAACGCGCTGATCCCCTCTTGCCCGTCGGCCGCCATCGAGTTCATCGCCATGACCGATTTCGTCAGGTCATACGCCCGGTGCTCGTCGAGCTCGATCTGGCTGTAGAACGCCTCCTTGCCGATCCCCACCGTCAGCGGGCTGGAGCGAGCGATCGCGGCCACGAACGCATCGACGGCGGTGTCGAGCTCCGAGGCCGGCACCACGCGGTTCACCAGACCCCAATCGAGCGCCGTCTGCGCGGAGATCGGCGCGCCGGTGAGCAGCATCTCCAGCGCTCGCTTGCGCCCGACCGCCCGTGACAGCGGGACCATCGGCGTCGAGCAGAACAGCCCGATCTTGACCCCGGGAGTCGCGAAGCGTGCATCGTCGGCGGCCACGGCGAGATCGCAGGCGGCCACGAGCTGACAGCCCGCCGCCGTCGCGATCCCGTGCACCTTGGCGATCACCGGCTGTCGCACCTTGTGGATCGTCTCCATCAGCTCCGTGCAGGTGTCGAACAGGCGCTGGTAGAAGCTCAGGTCGCGCTGCACCATCTCGCTCAGGTCGTGGCCGGCCGAGAAGGCGACGCCGGCACCCTCGATCACGACCGCCCTGACATCCGTGCGCTCGCCCAGGGCCCGCAGCACACCCACAAGCTCCTGCATCAGCTCGAGCGACAGCGCATTTCGCCGCTCCGGCCGGTTGAGCCTGACCAGGGCGCCCGCGCCCGCGTCCTCCACAACCACCGTCCGCAACCCGGCCCCACTTGTGAGACTCGCCATCAGGCCTTACAGCCTAACGCCTGCGGCGCCGAGTTGAGCAGCGAATTGCCTCGGCGCCCGGCGTCCTCAGCGCCGCAACAACTGCGACTGCAGCTCACGCAGCTCGGGCGCCGGGGTGGCCCCAAGCTCGTCACGCAGGCGCTGACGCAGCGCCTCGAAGACGCGCAGCGCCTCGGCGCCATTGCCCCGGGCGGCGAGGATCTCCATCAGCAGTCCGTGACCGCGCTCGCGATAGGGCGCCGCCGCCACCAGCTCACGCGCGACCCGCTCCCCGGGCGCGAGCTCGCTTCCCCCCACGCCCAGAGCGACGGCCGCGTAACATTCGAGCGCGGAGCAGCGGATCTCGTCGAGCCGCAGGCGATACTGGTCGGCCCAGGGCAGATCCTCACCGGGAAGGAACCCGCGGCGCGCTGTGAACAGCGCGATCAGCGAGGGACCCCAGCCGCGCGCCCAGTCCTCCTGCGCCACGGCCGCCTCGGCCCGGTGGATCGCCTCCTCCGCGGCCTCCAGATCAACCCACGCGTCCTGGGGCAGCTGTAGGCAGACCTCGCTGCGTCCACACAGCACGTCGGCGCCGAGCACCGTCCGCAGCCGCGAGAGCAGAGCGCTCAGCGAGGCATCCGCGCCCGCGGGCGCTCGCCATGGCCACAGCGCCTCGATCAGCCCGTCGCGCCGCGCCGGGAGCGCACGGTTGACCGTCAGGTAGGTGAACAGAACGCGAGCTTGCCCGCCGGGCAAGCGGCCTGTGAGATCGCGGCCGGCGAGCTCGACCGCAAGCCGTCCGCACAGCTGGATTCGGGTTGGTCCCTTGTCTCTCAAGTTCGCTGCAAGGAGAATCGCAGAATTCTGCAAGGTGCCCGCCGTAGCGTCGCACTCGTCAGCAAGGAGAGGGTCATGGCGAAGGTCATCCGGTGTCAGTGCGGGTTCCTCGGACGCGGCGCGTCCGTCGAACAGGCCGCGACGGCGATCGAGGCGCATATGCGCGCCGATCACCCCGAGCTGGTCGGCAAGGTCACCCGTGAGGACCTGATCGCCATGGCCGAAGAGGCGTAGGCCACTCCGCAACGCCGGGGATGGGCCTCGCGAAAGGAGAGCGATGCATTCCACACCGCCGGTGCTCGACACCCCAGACGGGCCGCTGGTGACAGCGGATTGGCTCGGGCATCATCTACACCATCCGCGCCTCCGGATCCTGGACGCCCGCGGTCGCCATCCCAGCTCGGCGCTGCCGCACGCCAAGCGCGCCGAGTACCTCTCGGGGCACATTCCCGGCGCGGTGTTCGTCGACTGGGAGCAGGACTTCATCGACGCAAGCGACCCAGTCCCGGTTCAGGTCGCCGGGCCGGCAGAGTTCGCCGCCCGGGCCGCGCAGCTAGGCGTCGGCGACGGGGACCTCGTCGTTACCTACGACGACTACTACGGCATCTTTGCCGCGCGCGTGGCGTGGGCGTTCCGGCTCTACGGCGCCGAGTCACGGGTGCTCGACGGCGGCTGGACCACGTGGCGGGACGAGAGCCGCCCGGTCACCGACGAGATCTCGGAACCGTCGCCCGGGCAGTTCACGCCCAGGCCGAGACCCCGCCTCCGGCGCACGCTGGCCGAGGTCGAAGAGGCCCGCGGGCGCGGCGCAGCGCTCGTCGACGCTCGTCCACGTCACCTGTTCCTCGGGGATCGAAAGACGGCCAACACGGGTCACATCCCCGGCGCCCGCTGCCTCCCCTACCAGGAGCTGGTGGACGGCGCGACCGGCTTGTGGGCCGCCCCGTCGGCGGTCGCCAGGCTCGCGCGCGACGCCGGGATCGACCCCGAGAACCCGCCGCGCGAGCTGATCGCGACCTGCGGCAGCGGCGTGTCGGCGACCGTGGCAATGCTCGCCCTCGAGCGGATCGGAGTCCACGCCGACGGCGTCTACGACGGCTCGTTCAACGAGTGGAGCACCGACGAGGCTCGCCCGGTCGACTACGGGCCGGCCGACTGATGACGTACCAATCAACCCACAGGAGGCTGTGATGGCCACTCTGCAGGCAAAGCGGTTCGAGACGCCCGACGAGGTCCGTCCGTTCAAGGACGGCAAGGGCAAGGTCGAGCTGGTCGAGCTGTCGGGAAACACGGTCGGGCATGGGACGTTCGAGCCCGGCTGGCGCTGGTCAGCGCACGTCAAACCGCTGTCCGGGACCGACAGCTGCCAGGTCCCGCATATCGGCTACGTGCTCCAGGGACGGATGAACGTCGTGATGGACAGCGGCGAGGAGCTCGAGGTGGGACCCGGCGACGTGTTCAACATGCCGCCCGGCCACGACGCCTGGATCGTCGGCGAGGAAGCCTGCGTGCTGCTCGACTTCGGCGGGCTGAGTGGCTACGCCAAGGCGGAGTGAGGCTGGGGCCGCCCCGCAGGTCGCCGAGTGCCGTGATTGAATCGCGGGGCATGGGCGACTCGTTGAGCGCGGAGACGATTCGGATCAGCGGCCACGGCGGTGACGAGATCGAGGCGTATCTCGCCCGCCCGGCCGAGGACGGGTCGCGCGGCGGGGTGGTCGTGATCCATCACCTGCCGGGATATGACCGGGGGACGAAGGAGATCGTCCGGCGGTTCGCGGAGCTCGGCTTCGACGCCATCTGCCCGAATCTGTACTGGCGCGAGGCGCCGGGCGCGGCGCCGGACGACGCGGCGGCCACCGCGCGGGCCAACGGCGGAGTGCCCGACGAGCGGCTGATCGGCGACGTGGCCGGCGCGGCCGCGTATCTGCGCTCGCTGCCGACGTCGAACGGGCAGGTCGGCGTGATCGGCTACTGCTCGGGCGGGCGCCAGTCCGTGCTGGCGGCGTGCAACGTGGACCTGGACGCCGCTGTCGACTGCTACGGCGCGTTCGTCGTCGGCACCCCGCCGGAGGGCTTCCCGATCAAGGTCACCAACCTCGTCGACCAGCTGCCCAACCTGCGCTGCCCACTGCTGGGACTGTTCGGCAAGGAGGACTCCTACCCCACCCCCGAGCAGGTCGCCGAACTGGACGAGATCCTCACCGCTCACGACAAGCCGCACGAGTTCCACAGCTACGACGACGCCGGCCACGCCTTCTTCTCGGTGGACCGGCCGTCGTACCGTGTCGCGGCCGCCAACGACGGGTGGGAGCGGATCACGGCGTTCTACACCACGCACCTCGGAGGCTGAGCATGTGCACCTACGCAACGGTTCAGACCACGCTCGACGGCAGCGCCAAGGGACCCGGCAGCAGCTGGTTCCACGTCACCGACGGCACCGTCTACTTCGACCACCCGGTCCACGCGATGGCCGAGCACACGCTCAACATCGACTTCGCGGATCCGGCCAAGGGGCCGTCGGCGCGGGTCGCGGTCGAGCTCACCGCGGCCTCGGCCCGCAGCCTGATCGCGGCCATCGAGGCCGCCCTCGATTCGGCGCCGGCCGACCTCGCCGGCTGATCCGAGAAGCCGTCAGCCGGCGGCAGCGATGATCCGATGCGACAGCTCGGTGCTGACGCTGGCCTTCTCCAACAGATCACTCATTTCGAGTCACTCCTGTGGTTGTGCTGGCGGAGCCGTGGCGTGGGCGCGGGCGTCCTCGACGGCCACGAACACAGACCTGAGCCTCTCGGTACCCTGACGGTGGGAGAGCCGTGGCATGCTGAAGACCGCCAAGTGGTGCATTGCCCATCGCCGGCTTGTGGTGGCCGGTTGGATCGCGATCGCGATTGGAGCCACCGTTCTCGCATCCGCGGTCGGCCGGAGCTATGCGACCGACTTCAGCCTTCCCGGCACCGAGGCGCAGCGCGTCTCCGACCTGCTGACCCGGGAGTTTCCCTCCCAGGAGGGCGACATCGACACGATCGTCTTCCAGGTCTCCTCCGGCACGGTGAACGACCCGGCGGTGCGAGGCGCGATTGAGCCGCTGCTCGCGCGGGTGGCGCGCCTGCCCCGCGTGACGGCCGTCGTCAGCCCCTACAGCACGGCGGGCGCTCTGCAGATCTCGCGTGACCGCCGGACCGCGTTCGCGTCAGTGATCTTCGACAAACGGGCCAACCTCCTGCCCAACGATGCGGGCACGCCGCTGATCGCCGATGTGAGGGCGACTCACGTTCCCGGCGTGCGGATCGCCGCGGGCGGCCAGGTGATCGAGCAGGCTGAGGGCTTCAGCATCGGGCCCGCAACGACGATCGGGGCCGTTGCCGCGCTCGTCATCCTGCTGATCACATTCGGGTCGCTGCTCGCCGCGGGGATGCCGCTCATCACGGCGGGCCTCGGCCTCATCACCGGTGTCGCACTGATCGGCCTCGCGACTCATGTGACGAGTCTCTCCAACATTGCGCCGCAGCTGGCGCTGATGATCGGGCTGGGCGTCGGGATCGACTATGCGCTGTTCATCCTCACCCGCTTCCGTGAGGCCTACACGCTGAGCGGCGACGTCGAGCGCTCCGTGCTGACGGCCATGAACACCTCGGGGCGGGCCGTGCTGCTGGCGGGCACGACGGTGATCATCGCGCTGCTGGGGATGTTCGCGCTCGGCGTCACGTTCCTGTACGGGCTGGCGATCGCCTCGGCGCTCGCGGTACTGCTGACCATGGCCGCCTCGCTCACCGTGCTGCCGGCGCTGCTGTCGCGGTTCGGGGCGCGGATCGGAGCGCGCCAGCGCCGCGTCTCGACCAGGGCGGAGGGACCACCGCGATCGGCCTGGCGACGCTGGAGCGAGACGGTTCAGGCGCGTCCCGTGCCGCTGGCGCTGGCCGCGCTGGCCGTGGTCGGGGTGCTGATCGTCCCGATCGCCGCGCTGCGTCTGGACAGCAGCGACGCCGGCAACGATCCCGCCGGCCAGACGACCCGCGAGGCGTTCGACCTGCTCGCGTCCGGCTTCGGCGCGGGTTTCAACGGACCGCTGCTGATCACCGCGCAGCTGCGCACGCCGG
This sequence comes from Solirubrobacteraceae bacterium, assembly GCA_017882465.1. Classification (GTDB taxonomy): domain Bacteria; phylum Actinomycetota; class Thermoleophilia; order Solirubrobacterales; family Solirubrobacteraceae; genus Palsa-465. The sequence continues at coordinate 9,693 of JADGPN010000073.1, read as the reverse complement.
GACAGGCGGCCGGGCTGGCCGCCGTGCGCTCGGCCGTCGCCGCGACTCCGGACGTCGGCGCGGTCTCCGCACCACAGCTCAGTCCGTCCGGCCGGGTGGCCGTGCTGCGAGCCTACCCCGTGACCGCGCCCCAGGACTCGGCAACGACCGACCTCGTCAACCACCTGCGCCAGCGCGTGCTCCCGCCGCTGGCCAGGAGCACCGGTGCGACGCTGCTCGTCGGGGGCTTCACCGCCGGGTCGATCGACTTCTCAAGGGTGCTGTCGAGCAAGCTGCCGGTGTTCGTCGCCATCGTGGTCGTGCTCTCGGCGCTGCTGCTGCTGGTCATCTTCCGCTCGATCGTGATCCCGCTGCAGGCGGCGATCATGAACCTGCTCAGCATCGGCGCTGCCCTCGGCGCCACCGTGGCCGTCTTCCAGTGGGGTTGGCTCAGCAGCCTGACCGGGCTGGAGAAGGGACCGGTCGAGCCGTGGATCCCCGTGCTCATGTTCGCGGTCGTGTTCGGTCTCTCGATGGACTACGAGGTCTTCCTCGTCTCCCGGGTGCGAGAGGAGTGGGTCAAGGGCCGCAGCGCCTCCGATGCGGTGGCCGAGGGGATCGCGCTCACCGGCCGCGTGATCAGCGCGGCCGCCGCGATCATGGTCTGCGTGTTCGTGGCGTTCATGCTCGGCAACCAGCGCACGATCAAGGAGTTCGGCTTCGGGCTCGCGGTTGCCGTCTTCCTCGACGCCCTCGTCGTCCGCTGCGTCCTGCTCCCCGCGGTGCTCGAGCTGCTCGGCGAACGCACATGGTGGCTGCCGAAATGGCTCGACACACGCCTGCCGCACTTCGACGTCGAGGGCCACGCTGATGAGCCGTCAACAGGCCCGTCCCCGGAGGCGTCCGCCGACGGCAGGCCCGCGCGACAGCGTGTGCCCGCCAACCGAGTCAGGTGAGGACCCGCTCCCAACGCGAAAAGACGACCCACTCCCTGCGCGGAGGGTGCTGGTCAGGGCGATGTCGGACAGAGTTCGCGCCTGTGGCGCTCCTCCGCTGACGGGGTTTGTCTTCCTGCCCCGGCGTCGCCCTGACTAGCGTCGTTCGGCAGCTACCCGAGAGGGCAGCGCCTCCATCGTTCGGTGGCCACGTACTTAACACGCCACGTCGGACAGTGTCCTTACTCACCCTGATCGACGCGCCGGTTGCGCCGGTTGCTGCTGCTGGCGCAGGCTCGACGGATGGACGATGATCCGCGCCCTCGTCGCGCTCGACGATCAGATCCTCGGGGCTGCCGGACCCGCAGGCGAGCGCCGAGGGCCGATCCATGACCTGGAAGTGCAGATGCAGCCCGCTCGAGCTTCCGGAGTTGCCGAGCCTGGCGATCACCTGGCCGCGCCTGACCCGAGCTCCGGGCTTGACCCGGACGCTACCCGGCTCCAGGTGGGCGTAGAAGGCGAACCGGCCGTGCCCGAGGGCGAGGATCACGTGGTTGCCATCCGCCTGCTCGATCCCGGCCCAGGTACAGCTTTCCGTTGACCGGCTCAAGGGAGCGTCGGTGCGGGCCGTCGCAGCAGCTCCCGAGCGCGATCCAGCCCGGGCCGCGGAGCGGCGGTCCGAGCACCACCGGTGGGCGGAGATCCACATTCGAGACCGCGCCCGTGGAGGTGATCGCCCGCGGAATCGGGAGCCCTGGCGGGACCGAGACCGTGATCGTGTGGGCAATCGAGCGCGGCAGATCGCGTTGGCGCGCGAACACCACCTCGAGCCAGATGACCCCGATGCTCGAGCTCGGGACGCTCGTCGTCGCGTGGGTCGGGCCGGACAGCAACGACATCGAGGCCAGAAGCGCCGGGCCACGAAGGATTTCCACCGCCCGCGCACGTGCGCGGTCGCGCACGGTGAGCGAGGTCACGGTAAACCGGCACAGGGGTTACCGTTGACCAACTCGAGTTCGTACACCAGGTGGAAGCGCCCGTCGACCGCCTTGAACCATCGTGGGCTGATCGTGCTGGCGCTCTGCGGCCTGCCGGGCCTCGACGCTCTCCGCGCACGGGTTACCGGAGCCCAGACGGGATGGATCGTGGCCTGTGGCGCGCTCGAGGTCGCCTCCGTGCTCAGCTTCGTGATCGCGTTTCGCTGCGCCGTCGCCCCCCGCCTGGGAGGGCGAGGGGCCGCCTCGCTGGCCCTGACCGCGCAGGGAGTCAACGTGCTCGTGCCCGCCGGCGGCACCGGCGGCCTGGCCGCTGTGACCGTCGTCATGACCCGGGCCGGGATCCCGCGCGGATTCGCCCTGAGCCGCATGATCGCGCTGTTCCTGATCACCGCCGTGGCGACCAATGTCACGCTGGTCGTGGTCGCGGGCATCGGGGTGGCCACCGGCCTGCTCCCTGGACATGCACCGCTGACGCTGAGCCTGGTGCCGGCCGCCGCGGCGGTGCTGTTGGTCGCGGTGATCGCCTATCTGGCGCGACGGTGGCCGGAGACGAACGCCCCCAGCACGAGCCGCTGGCGCCGGTTGGCACAGGTGACCGCGACTCACCTGCGCGAGGGACTCACCTGGAGCGCCCAGCTCCTCCGCGCCCGCGACCCGCTGCTCATCCTCGGCTCGCTCGGCTTCGTGCTGTTCGACCTCGGGGCACTGGCGGCCGCGTTTCGAGCGGTCGGCTCGAGTGGGCTCCCGCTCGGCACCATGGTGCTGTCCTACATGCTCGGTCAGGTCGGCTCGATCGTGTCGCTGCCGGGCACCACCGAAGGCGGTCTGCTGGGCGTGTTCGTGCTCTACGGCGCCCCGTTGACGGTGACAGCCTCGGCGATTCTCATCTACCGGGCCGCGCAATCCCTGATCCCGCTCCCGCTCGGGCTCGTGGGCCTGGTGGGCGTGCGCAGGCTGCTCGGGGAAGAGCTCAGCCCGGCGGAGGGGACCCCGCGGCTGGAGGCTCGCTGACTCGGGCGCTGAGGCCTTCACGGCGCGCCTCGGCGACTTCCCGGAGGCGCTCCCGGAGGCCGCGCATCGTCGCCACCGACAGCAGCGCACCCAGCGCCGGGATCCAGAAGCTGAACACCCGGAACGCCACCGCGCCCAGCAACGCGCTGCCCAGCGGCGCGCCAGCGAGCACGAATCCGCCGGTCAGCGCGGCATCGACGCCTCCGGCCCCGCCGACCGGGAGCGGCAGACCGGTGGCGACGTAGCCGGTCGTATAGCCGACGAGCAGCGGCGCGAGCGCAACGTGGACGCCGAACGCCCGCAGCGCCGCCCAAGCAGACAGCAGCTCGCCGGCCCAGAAGAGCGCGGCTCCGCCCACGGCCCGGAGGCGAAGGTCGCGCGGCCCGCTGATCAGCTGGCGGATGTAGACGAGGGCGGCGACGGCAATGCCGAGGGCCCGTCGCAGGCGTCCACCCGATGTCATGGTGAACCGATCTCGCCGTCTCGCGGCGCTCACCGCGAGGCCGCCGGCGAAGCACAGCGCCGTGACCACGAGCCAGGCGACGGGAACGATCCACGTCACGTGATGCCCGACCCCGAGCAGCACGACGATCCCCGCGGCGCAGGTGGCGAGTGCCAGCACCGCCCAGCGCAGGGTCTCGAGCGCGATCACTCGGGCGCTCGCCCTTCCCGCGGGCTCGCCCGCCTCGCGCAGCGCCCAGAAATCGACCGACAGGCCGCCGGCCGCCGTGGCCACGCTGAAGGCCCCGAAGGACAGAGCCACCACCCGTACCACGATCGGCGCGCGAAGCCGCGGGCCGCCGGAGACGGCAGCCATGGCCTGATAGGAGATGACGAACCCGCCGTAGGCCAGCGTTTCGCCGGCGGCGCAGAGAACGAGCCAGCCGGGCGTCGCGCTCCGCAGCTGCTTGAGCAGCTCGGCGTAATGCGCGGCCTGGCCGATCAGCAGCACCACGGCGACGGTGCCGGCCAGCCCGAGGGCCACCAGCAGCAGCACCCGTTTGCGTTCTCCGCTCACGACGACGAATGGGCGCTCTCCAGCTCCTGCGCCAGGCGTCTGACCAGATCGTGCTCGGCTCCGCGACCGCGAGCCTGCCCGAACGCCTGCTCCAGCACGAGCCGGCGTCGATGGCCGCGCAGCAACGGCTCGATCGGGCGCCTCTCCGCCTCGGCGCGCCTGACCCATTCGGCGCCCGCGCGGTACAGGCCGCGCGCGGAGCCGCCGTCACGGAGCACCGCCGCGGCGATCTGCCCCGCCGTCAGAGGGATGGCCCGGCGCAGCGCCGACGTGACCTGGCGCTCGAGCGTCCGCGGCGACGGCTCGATGGGCACGGCGATGGACACGTAGGCCCGCGTGCGGCCGCGCGTGAGCGGGTCGTAGGAGATCGCCACTGGCTGCACGCGGCGCACCCGTCCCCGTCGCGCCAGCGACACGAGCCCTGGCTGCAGCGGCCCCACGCGCCCGTCCTCGGACAGCTCGCCCTCGGGGAAGATCACCACGACGCCCCCGGAGCGCAGCGTGCCCACGAGGCGACGGAAGTCGCCCACGGCGGAGCGAAGGTGGGCGCGCCAGATCTCGTCGCAGTTCGACGTGTGATCGCGCTCGACGAGCGTCCACAGCAGGTCGGCGAAGGCGCCGTCGAGCACGTCGCCGGCGCGGGTCGGCGCCGGGCGCCCGAGCTCATCCGCACGCCGGCGCAGAGCGGCATCGAGACCTGGCGGCAGCCGGCCATCGAGGGGCTCCTCAGGCGCGAAGCGGAGCAGCTCGACGAGCCGCATCTGGGCGGGCAGCCGGACCGGAACGCACTGGAGACGGCGCTCGAGCACACCCCCCACACGGATCGGCCACACCGCCCGGCGCAGCGCGAGCGGGATATCCGCCGGGTAGCCGGCCAGGAAGCCGCGAAAGAACGCGTGGTCGTCGGCGGCAAACGTCGGCCACGGCAGACCGCCGGCGACCATCTCGGTCCAGCGCGGAGCGAGCGCCGAGACCAGCAGCGGCACATCGTTGTCCGAGCGGTGGCTCGGCGCGAGGATCGTCGACGGCTCAAGCGAGAGCTGCTCGAGGCCAAACGTCCGCACGCGAAACAGGCCCCGCACGTAGGCCGTCATCGCCAACGCCACCATCCGCTGCACAGCGATCACTGCCACAGCATGGCGAATGGCCGCGGCGGACACCGGAGGCGCGCGAAGCGGGGCGCGGCGAGCACCGCAGAGGGCGCGATGGCGCCTGCCCTGCATCGCACGGCGCGCTCGGCTGCCACCCCATGCCAACCGCCGGCCCGGGGTCGCTCAGTGCTGGCAGATCGGGCACCAGTAGGTGGTCCGGGCCCCGATCACGCCCCGTGAGAGCGCGTGGCCGCAGCGGGGGCAGCTGCCCCCGCGGCCGCGCGCGGGGATGAACCGGCCGGTGTGAACGCCGCCCTTGCGGATCGCAGAGCGGATGGCCGATCGCAGCTCACGGCGCAGCCGGTCCAGGTCCTCGATCGCGAGCTCGGACACGGATCGCCCTGGTGCGATGCGGGCCTGCCACAGGGCTTGGTCGGCGAGCAGATTGCCCACCCCCGAGATCGCACGCTGGTCGAGCAGACGCGCCTTGACCGGCGCGCGACCAGCGCCGATGAGGCGGCGGAAATCGCCCCGCCCCACGATCGCCGCGTCCGGACCGACGCGGCCGAGGTCCGGGTTCAGCACCGCCCGTCCGAGACGGCGCTTGTCCCGCAGGGCAAACCGCGTGCCGTCGTCGAACTCGATCGCAAAGCGGTCCCAGCGCGCGTCGCCCGATCCGTCGAGAACGATGTGGCCGGACATCCCCAGGTGCAGCCCCAGGGTGGGGCCGTCGGCGGTCTCCAGCCACAGGAACTTGCCGCGCCGATGCGCGCTGGCCAGCTCGTGGCCGACCAGCGCGTCGGCGATCTCGCCCGGCGGATGGGGGCGGCACACGTAGGAGTCGCGGTCATCCACGCGCGCTATCCGCCGGCCGAGGACGGCTTCCAGCGTTCGGCGCGCCCGCTCGGCCTCCGGCAGCTCCGGCATCAACCCCTCGCGCTTGGTCCCCGGGATCGGGACGAGATCCTCGCCCTGGGCCAGCACCCACGCCAGCCCCAGCTGCGTAGGGTGATGCCCTTGTGCTCGGCGATCTCCGCCACCTTGGCCGCTCCAATCTCATCGAGATGTCGTCCCCAGGTTAGGACGTCGGTCAGAGCCGCCCGGGTCCGGGAGGCCTGATCCCCAGCCGCACCGCCGCTGCTGCGGCCTCGCCGCGACTCCGGACATCGAGCTTGCGCAGCACCGCGGAGACGTGGTGATCGACCGTCTTCTCGGATACGACCAGGCGCTGCGCGATCTCCGCGTTCCGCAGTCCGTCGGCCACCAGCAACAGCACCTCGAGCTCGCGTGCCGTCAGGCCGGCCGGGTTCTCACGCGTCCGCGGGCGCGGCCCGCGCGGCACTCCGCGCACGCCCCGATTGCGCAGCCGCCGGGCCACGACCGCGGAGGCGGGACGCGCTCCCAGCTGCTGCAGTTGCTCGAGCGAGTCGCGCACCGCGGCGGCGTCGTCACTCTCCGCCAGCGCCAATGCCGCCTCGTAGGGACAGCCGGTCTCGCTCCAGAGCTCGGCCGCTCGCGCCCAGTCGCCGGCCAGCGACCGGTCGTAGGGCTCGGCGAGCGCCCCGGCGGGAAGCTCGTCGTGTAGCCCGGCCTGCCAGCGCCAGTAGGCGATCTCGCCGGCCGGCCAACACGCTCGGCGATCGAGCGCGAGCGACAGCGCCGTGTCGGTGACCAGCTCGACAGCCGCGGCGTCCCCGGCCAGCCAGGCTGCCTCCGCCCTGGCCGCGCCCACCGGACAGATCTGCATCACCTCTCCGGTCGACCGCACGAGGGCGTGGGCCTCCTCGAGCGGCCCGTCTGCCTCCCCGTCGCCTCGCCGCGTCCGGACGAGTCCGAGCACGACGAGTGCCCAACCGCGCGCGACCGGAGCAGTGCGTGGATCATGGAGGACCAGGGCAGCCGAGTCGGCCGCGGTTTCCCAGTGACCGAGGTCGAGCTCCATCCGAGCCCGAGCGGCGAGCAGGTACAGCCGCCACATGTCCAGACCCCGTTCGCTGCAGTACTCGAGCCCGGCCTCGAGATGGCCGCGGGCAAGCTCGAACCGGCGATTTCGCAGAGGGCCAAGGACGAGCTGCACAGAGGCTCGCCCCGCATACTCCTCGAGGCCATGGCGCTTCGCCAGCGCCACGGCGCGCTCGAGCTTGATCCGCCCTTCGACCTTGTCCGCCTGGACTTCCAGCGCGCCGATGTTCGTGAGCGCGTAGACGTGCGCCTCCGTGTCGTCGAGGCGGTCGGCGAGCTCGAGCGCGCGAGCGCCCCATTCCTCGGCTGCCTCGCCGTCCTCGACCACCATCCGCCGCTGCGAGACGTTGCCGTAGGCCATCGCGAGCTCGTGCCCCGCGGGACGCCGCTCGAGCAGCTCAACCGCCGCAACCGTGAGCGGCTCGGCCTCGCGGGTCCGGCCCGCGAAGAAGAGCAGTCGTGACAGCGACCGCAGCGCATCTCCCTCTCCAAGCAGATCGCCTCGTCGGCGGTGACATTCCAGTGCGCCTTCCTGCGCGGCGATCGCCTCCTCGAACTGCGCCGTCAGATAGCACTCGTCCGCCCGTCGCTGCAGCAGCTGAGCGCGCACCTCCAGCGACGCTCCGCCGGCGAACCTGAGCGCCCGTGCGTACTGCGCCGCCGCCTCGCGGTGGGCGCCGGTGCCGGCAGCCCGCTCCCCTGCCCTCGGCGCCCACCGCAATACACCCTCACCGTCTCCCGCGGCGTCCGCGTGATGGGCAAGTCGCGCATAGTCGCCGTCGCGATCGGCGAGCGCCGCCAGTGCCGTTCGGTGCAGCGCCAGCCTGCGATTTGGCGAGATCGCCCCCTCGATCGCCAGGCGAGCGAGCTCGTGACGGAAGGCGACGTGCGCGCGTCCTGCGCTCAGCATGCCTGAGGCCAGGCACTCGTCGACTCGGTCCACGAGCGTGCCGGCGAGCACCTCCAGCAGCCACAGGTCGACTTGGCCGGGGACGACCGCCACGGCTTCGAGCAGCCTCCGGGCCGCCTCAGAGCACTGCGCAGCCCGGGCCAGGACCGCGTCGCGAACCGTCTCGGGGATCTCCTCGCCCCCTGCGGCGATGGCTTCGACGACGAAGAACGGGTTGCCGCCCGTCCTGCGATACAGCTCATCGCCGTCGATCCCGTGCGGCTCGGCCAGGTCGGCCACCCCCGCTCGCGAGAGCGGCCCGAGCTTGATCCGCTGCGTGCGCCGCACCAGCTCTCCGAGGACGAAACGGAGCTGCTCTGCGCGATCGAGCTCGTCATCGCGGTAGGTGGCCAGCACAAGTGCAGGCGCCGAATCGATCCGCGCCGCGAGCAGAGTCATCACGTCCAGGGTCGCCTCATCGGCCCAGTGCACGTCCTCCAGCACCAGCACCGTGGGCACCTGGCCGCGCAGCTCGCTCAGCAGCGCCGCTGCCACCTCGTGAGGCCTCGCCACCTGCGCGACGAGCTCAGCGAGCTCAGCGCCCGTCGCCTCGGCGACATCCAGCAGCGGTCCCAGCGGCCTCGGGGTTCGCAACGGTTCACACGCCCCCCACAGGGCCCGGACCGACGGGCCCTGCGTCGCGCAGAACTGGCGCAGGAGCGTCGTCTTGCCGACGCCCGCTTCACCCCCCACCAGCACCAGCCTTCCCACCGACGAGGACCGCACGCCGGCGAGCAGCGCGTCCAGGATCGACATACTGTCACCGCGCTCGAGCATGCTCACGGAGCAGTCTCCCACCACCGGCGGCCCGAGAAAAGCACGACCGGGGAGCCGCAGCCCCCCGGCCGATGTGCCCCTCACCCGACGATGGGGCGCTGCGCGCGACGGCGCCGCGCGACCCCTGAGGCCGCCGCTCCCGCACCGAGAAGTGCGACCGCCCCAGCCGCACCGATGCCGGCGTCGCCCCACTGGAATCCCGGCTGCGCACTGGCCTCCGGTTGCGCAGCGGACGCTTCGCTCGCCGCGTGTGCGGGTGCACTCCGCGCCGGCGCGACAGGCGGGTCGAACTCGAGCCTGGCCTGGGCCACGGACGGGACGGCTGCCGCGGCGATCGCCAGACCTCGGCAGCCAGACTGCGCTTGGTCACGTTGAGCATCAGGTCCTCCTCACTCACGAGTAGAAGTAGGGATCGAGCACGGTGACGCGGGTGATCTCGTCCACCGGGAGCTCGTTACGACTGGCGGTCTTGCGGATCGCCTCAGGCGTCGGGGCGTCGTAGATGCAGAACGTCCGCATCTTGTTCTCGCTGACGAACGAGCTGATCCAGGTCACCCCCTCCTCGGCGTTGCGCTCGACGACCCTGTGGCAGAGCTCGGCTCCGCCGTTGTCGACCGGGATCTGCAAGCCCTTGGGAAAGGTGCGCTGCACCACGTATCGCGGCATGTCGTTCCTCCTGTTGGTTGAGCTGTTGGCCATGCCAGGAACCTACGAGCGACCGTGATCGGCCGCATCGGGAGGACCCCCAGCTTTGGAGCCGGCCGGTACCTATCTTGGGAGGCCCGATCCGCCACGGCGCACCCGGAGCGGAGCACCGGCCGACGGTTTGATCTCCTCAGCTGGGGCGATCGTTCGGCGACCCGGACCGCGGTGTCGTCGACCTGAGGTCCTTGCGCGGAGCGGCTCACCGCGCGGTCGATGCGCTGCACCGCGTCGGCAGCGCCGGCAGCCTCACGCAGCGAGGAGGTGAAAC
>JADGPN010000304.1 GCA_017882465.1 Solirubrobacteraceae bacterium | reverse complement strand
GCGCGAGCCTCCCCGCTGAAGCACGCTCATGTGAGCTGTCTATCGCTACCGAGAGCTCGCCTGCTTTCCCGACGGACCAGGCATCTGACGTCGCCGACACTCGTCCATCGACCCGGATTGCGCGGAAACCGGACACCCGGCTGACGAGCGCTTTTGTGGATAGGGGTCCTCCATCTCAGTGCAGTTCGCGGTTGGGAGCAGCGGCCGTGAATCGGCGGCTGAGACGACTTCCGGGGCTCGCTACGGCCCATCGTCGGGCAAGCTTCGCCTTCACGCGGAAACCGAGCGCCGCGCACGGGCAGTCCACGGCGGGATGACGTCCACTGCACTGAGATGGAGGACCCTTTCGGGGGAATTCCAGACTTCCTTCGGGGCGACCCCGCCCACAAGACCGACGAGCGCGCTTTGGCCGTGATCGGTATCTCGGAGCGCAAGCCCGACCTCGCCAAGTGGCACGAGCCCGGCGACGACCTCCGCCGGGTCAGCGTCGCGTGGTTACGTGGGACGAGCTGGCCGAGTGCCCCGAGCACCCGCTCGCCGGCGAGTTCGCCCGCTATATCGCTTGGAAACGGATGCACGCTGCCTGAGTCCAACACGCGGTGCCGAGCGACACAGTCCATCCTCGCTGGCGAAGCGGTACTGATTGTCGAGGGCTAAGCGAGCGGCGTCCGGCACCCGGTAGCCCGCTGCCGCTTGGACGAGACGCAGTACTGCTCGCGGTTCGTGGTCGAGTGCGTCGCGCCTGCCTTGCGGGGAGCGGACGAGAATGGGAACCTTACGTCGGCCACTGGATCCCGAGGGGGACGATCCCCTCAAGCGCCCGCCAATATCGATGCCGTCAACCGCGCAGGGCTCGATCCAGGTCGTCCCGCCTGATCGGCCCGTCGTAATGTGTGCCGTTGATGTAAAGGTCCGGTAGCGTGTGCGTACCGTTCGCTGTGGCTTGACGGATTTGCTCCGCGACCGAGCGTCGGTAGCGCCGGGCGCCTACGTCCAGCCGGAGACGCTCGGGATCCACCACGCACCGGACCGCGAGATCGAGCAACTCGGTCTCATCTCTGACGCCCGACTTGGCGAGCTGGTCAAGCAGCTCGAAGAACTTCCCTTGAGCCGCCGCAGCCTCAAGTGCTTCGGCAGCCGGCAGCGAGAGCTGGTGGACGTCGGCTAGCGGTACCTGACGCACCGCCAATCGAATTTGTTGCGCGTTGGCGAACTCGCACAGAAGCCGATACGCGCTACGGCACGGCTCAGAGGAGACATCAATGTACAGGGCCACCGTGGGAGCTCCCTCGGGTCCACGTACGTGATCGGCCGGTGCAACAGGCGGATCGAGGCGAGTAGCAGTGCGGGACCTTGTCCGCCAGTCGGCCAGCGCCTGCGCTAGGTTCGGGTCTAGGGGCTGGTGAGCCGCTGCCGGCCGGTGGCGTCGGTGGTGGCCTTCGGTGCCCCGTTCCCAGTTGTGCACGTCTTGTGTTGTGTCGTGTGCAAGCTCGCTCGGCGACTCGGGAGGCCCATCGGGACGGCGATAGGGGGTTTGGCTGATCCCGCTGCCGGTCCGGGTGTAGTACCCGTACACGACCGCGAAGAACAACGCCACGACGACAGCGATGAAGATCACGCCTCCGCTGGCAAGCGCCAGCGGGATGACGACGTGCGCGGCCGGAGCTAGCGCCATACCTCGATCTGGGACCAGTCGCGGCGTGCCATGGGCAGCCAGCTTACGTGCTCTCCACACCGCCAAGCAAGACCAACGTCTTGCTCGCACGACTGCGAGTCGGAATGAGTCGGGCGAGGAGGGCAAAGGGGACCGCAGCGCGAACCCCGCATGTCCTCGCGCCAACACCCCGGCTTGTCGCAACTCGATCGCCGGGTAGCCGGAGGGAATCTCACCCTCCGGCCCCCACAGATCCCGTTATGTGCAACTCCACATAAACGGTTCGGGAGGGCGGAGCGAAAGCGCAGCGACCAGCTCTGGCAACCGCAGATGCGCGCGATCAGTCCCGCTCGCGACCCGCTGAGACTACCTGCGCAACTCGGCAAGATAAGGCGAACGCCTCATGACCGAGCGCTGCGGAGTTCCTCGCCTGGGCCATACGATCCAGGAGCGGAGGCTCGGCATGGACATCTGCGAGCTTGATCAGCAACTGGCTGTTCTGCGAGTGGCCCTCCAAAGAGCCAGAGCCAACCAAGTACTGGCTATCCGAACCTGCCTGTCGACACCCACCCCTCAAGGAGCTTGTGCGCCTCGCGAAGATGCCCTTCCGGATCGAGCAGGACCACCGCGAACTCAAGTACGCGCTCGGCCTGGGTCACTTCGGAGGCCGCCCGCCCCGGGCTGGAATCACCACGTCACGCTCGTCTCCGTCGCGCACGCGTTCCTTTACCCTGGAGCGACGACGCCCGCAAGCCAGGGCGGCAGCCTGACCCTCTCGCTCCCTTCCGCAGCCGCTCGCCACGATCGCTCCCGTGCGTCCGACAGGTTCGGTGTAGCAGCATGAGCATGCCCAGGTAGATGATGCAATCTCCGATGCTTAGAACGTTGCCCAGCGGCCATGGGCCGGGTACCGCGAGGATGTCGCCGAGCCAGAGGAGGTGAGGGTGAGCTAATTGGGCGGAGTTTTGGAATCCGTTGCCGGTTGTCAAGCCGGCGAGCCGCTGCGGGTTGGCGGACGCGGGCATGGTTCCGGCATTGGCCGCGATGGCGACGATGTTGGCGGCAGCACCGGCGGCGATCAGCGGAGCGCCCGGTACGCGACGGTTGGTCCATAGGAAGACGCCTCCGAGACCGTAGGTCGCGATGTGCGTCGCGGCATGCAATGAGGTGTTGCCGCTGGGCGCGATGTTGATGATGAGCTCCTGAAGGCCCAGCGCCAGGGGCGCTGCCCACAGGCAGCGCAGGTGTAGGCCGCCAGTCGCGAGAGGTGGCCGCCGCTGAGCGTCACGCTGATCAGGCAGACCGCAGCCAGGAGGACAAGGGTCACGCCTGCTGCCTCAGACTATGGCCGGGAGTGCCGGCCGCCGCCGTGGTTGGACAAGCAAGCGCGTGGCGTTCTCGCCGGATAGGGGCCGGCTGATGGCGTAGCCCTGAACCAAATCGCAGCCAAGGGCCCGCAATTGGTTCAGCGTTGCTTGTTCTTCTACCCCTTCGGCAACGACGCGGAGGCTCAGGTGGTGGCCGAGGTCGATGGTGGAGCGCACGATGACCGCGTCCCGGGCATCCGCAGTCATCCGGCTCACGAATGATTGGTCGATCTTGACCTCGGAGACAGGCAGGGCCGCGAGATATGCCAGTGAAGAGTACCCGGTCCCAAAGTCGTCGATCGAGATCTCGATTCCGAGCTGATCGAGCTCCTGTAGGACCGAGCGCGCGAGCACTCTGTCTGCCATCAGCGCGGTTTCCGTAACCTCGAGCTTGAGCCGGTCTGGTGGGACGCCCGCATTATCGAGCGATGCTCGGACCTGCCCGGTGAACTCGTGATCGACGAGCACCCGCGTCGAGACATTCACCGCGACGGCCACGTCAATTCCGATCGTCCGCCATTGCGCCAGCTGACGAAGAGCGATGTCGAGCACCCTTTGCGTCAGCGGCTTGATCAGACTGGTGTGCTCGGCGATTTGCAGAAACGCAGCGGGCGGCAACAGCCCTAGCTCTGGGTGCTGCCAGCGGACGAGCGCCTCGAGCGCCGGTATCTGGTCCGTGCACAGGTCGAGCACGGGCTGATACCAGACGACGATCTCGTCGCCTTGGATCGCGTTGCGGAGCTCCGCGGTCAGCGCGAGCTTCGCAGGACTGTGATGGTCGTCGCGCTCGTCGTAAAGCGACACGCCGGCGTGCGCTTCTTTGGCCTGGTACATGGCAACGTCGGCCTTCTGCAACAGCGTCTCGATATCGGTTCCGTCCTCAGGGAAGAGCGAGATTCCGACGCTGGCCTCTGCGTCTACGACAAATTGCTCCAGCTCGAAGGAGGTGCGCAGACACTCCGCGACCCCCCGACCGAACCGCAGCGACGCCTGGGGACTTTGGCTCTGAGCAAACACGGCGAACTCGTCGCCGCCCAGGCGTGCTAGCACATGGTCGTCGCGGACGTGCCCTCGCAATCGCTCGGCGATTCGCTTGAGGAGGAGATCGCCGTAGCGGTGGCCGAGCGTGTCGTTGACGTCCTTGAATCGGTTGAGGTCCATGAGCAGCACGCACGACGGCCGACAGTCATCCTCGATTGCGCTCCGGACCGCGTGATGGAATGCAGCCCGGTTCGGCAGTCCGGTCAACGCGTCGTGGCGCGCTGCATGTTCGCTCCGCGAGGCTTGCCTGCCGGCGCGGTAGATCGCCACGATGGGTGCCCCTAACAGGGGGACCAGAGCAACGGAGTACACGGTCGTCGCGACCACGACCGGCGCCAGACACAGCAGCACCCCGCCGGTAATCACGATGAAGACGACGTCGCTGCGCAAGTACCGGCGCACCGGGACGCCTTGGTGGAGCGCAATAGCCACGCCCACAAGCCCCGCATTCACTGCAAAGAAGACGGCCGCGCTGAGCAGGACGACGGGCAACTCACCGGTACTGATTGGGTGCGGAGATGCGATGTGGGGAGCATCGGTGAATGCGCGCAGGACAATCAGAGCCGCAGCTATCGAGAGCGTGTACTGGCCCACGTTGAATCGGACTCGCCACCACGGCTTACCTGCCAGCAAGTCTTGGATCACCGAGGCGAACGCCTGGGTGATCAGAGCCGGCCACGGTCCACCCACGAGCAGCAGCGCGAACGAGAACGACGTCGAGAGAGTGATCTCCTCATCGTTACCCCGTCGCGGAATCTTGACCGGCAGCAGTTCACACAGCACGACACCTGAGGCAAGAAACGCGAATGCGACCGGATCGCGTTCCACGTAGTCGAGATTGAACTCGGGCGCGAGCGCTGCGAGCACCACACAGCCGGCCGCGAATACCGCAGTCGCATAGCGTCGGACTGTGAGGCGATGGTTCACGAGACAGACATCGTCGACCGGCGCGCACGGCGGCTAACCACCGCGCGCGCCGACCGGCCTAGAACTTGTGTCCCGCGCCGGACTGAACTACCACGGCCGCGATCGCGGCTAGGGCCGTGGACAGACGCAACATCTGGAGCTTCTTCATGGTGACCTCCGTGTCGTTGAGCGCCCGGGGCGGGCACCACCACCAGTCTAGTCGGCGTCAGCCCGTTCCAAGCATGAGTAATTGGTCTAACGCT
>JADGPN010000303.1 GCA_017882465.1 Solirubrobacteraceae bacterium | reverse complement strand
CCGGGCACGTCGACGCGATGCCCGGAAAAAAGCAGCACCTGGCGCGGCTCGAATTCGGCCCGGGGCAGGTTCATGGCGCCAGCGCCTGCGCGCGCGGATGCGCCGCCGGATTCGGGGCCAGACCCAGAAAGAGCTGATGCAGCACGATGCCTGTCAGGCGGCGGCCGACCCGCGATGCATCGACCCAGACGAAGCGGTCCGCCGGTGCGCCCGCGCCGGCGGCATGCGCGGCCGCGCGATCCGTTTCGGCATCGGCAAGGACGACGACGCGCTGGATCCGCGCCGCACCGGCGAGCACCGCCAGCTCGTGCAAGCAACCGGCGTTGTGAGCCTGAAAGCCGCGGAGATCCATCAGCACGAGATCGCTGCGTTGGACCAGCGCCGCCAACGCGTCCTGCCAGGTGGTGTCGTGGCAGAAGCACTCGTTGATGCGGTAGCGACCATCGTCGTCGCGCTCGAAATCGAACCCCGCCAGGCGCGCCGCGACGTCGGCCGGTTCGCGGATGAAGAGAGTGCCGAGGCGGCGCTGGAGGAAGGTGAAGATCTTGTCGGCGCCGAGGGTGCGATCGGCCAGGTCGGTGCCGGCGATCAGCACCGTGTTGCCGGTCAGGCGCCAGCGTTCGATGACCGAATCGAAGAGCTGCTGGACCTCGGCGTCGCGCCGATAGACACGCAACACGAGCAGGGTCGGCGACCGGCCCGCGCTGCGCCGCAGCCAGCGGCTCAGCAACAGCGCCAGGACGATCCAGCCGAGCGGCAGCAGCATGACGGCGCCGCCGGCCCCCAGGTCGCTGGCCGCCCCGAGCGCCTGATAGAAGAGCGAGATCGCCCAGACCGCCGTGAAGAGCACACTGAGCTCGGCCAGAACCTTGTGCGCATAGGCCCGCGCCAAGCCTCGCGCGAACCATTTCAGCGGCCACCAGGCCAGCACCCAGGGCAGCACGACGAAGAGCGCCATCAGTGCATCCGCGCCGAGCCACGACGGCAGCACGAGCAGCCACGACGGCCGGTCCCGAATCCGGCGGGCCCTTCGTTCGATTCCGCGCCGTCCGCAGGTGGAGCACCCGCCTGTCGCGGCTGCTCGATGGGCACTCCCAGAGCTGCGCCTACGGGACCCTGGGAAGCACGCGCAGCGAGCCGCGCGGCCCGACGGCAAGATCGTGCGGCTGGCCTCCGCCTATTCCGGCGGCGCAGTCGCCTCGTCGTGCCAGAAGCCGGTCAGGGCGTCGGCGACGGCTTCCTGTTGATTTGGTGTCAGGCGCCGGCCGAACTCACGCTCGATGAGGCGGAAGTGCTCGACGAACGCCTCGTCGTGGCGCCGGCGTCCCTCCGACGTCAATGCGACGCGGACCCCGCGCCGATCGCCGGCGACCGATTCGCGCCGCACCAACCCGGCCGCCTCGATGCGATCGACGAGTCGAGTCAGGCCGCTCCGCGTGAAGAGGGAGCGCTCCTCCAGTTCCTGCATCCGGAGTCCGTTGCCGGGGGCGTCGTAGAGCTGGGCAAGCACGTCGAGCCAGGTGAGCGGGAACCCCTCTCGAGCGAGGAGCTCGCGTTCGGCGGTGCGGAGCACCTTGGCGCTCGCGAAGAGCACGCCGCGCCAGGCATCGTTCCAGCGCGTGGCGGGGCGGGTGGGGTCGTCGTTCGGCTCCATGCCAGCAGAGTACACCATGACTTCTGCATTGCCAACTACTGCTCATTCAATTATTGACATGACAGTGTATGCGTCTACACTGTCTGGGAGGACCCACGGTGAGACGTCCCCACCATGGCCCCTCGCGACAAGGAGATCTCCCAATGGCGACGCTCTTCGTTCGACACCAGGTCGCCGACTACGCTGCATGGCGTCGGGTCTACGACGCGCTCGGGCCGACACAGAAGGCCGGCGGCGTGACGGCGGAGGCGGTCTACCAGGCCGTTGATGACCCGAACAACCTCACGGTGACGCACGAGTTCGCGACACTCCAGGCGGCCCAGGCGTGGGCCGCGAGCCCGGAACTTCGGACCGCGATGCACGACGCCGGCGTCGTGGGCGCGCCAACAATCTGGTTCACCAGCCGCGCATAGGCCATCCGCGATGACTTCGCGTCCGATGGCCTGGCTCTGCGGCGCAGTCGTCTCGGTGAGCGGTGGAGTGGTGGCGGCTGCGGCCGGCCCGGGTCCGGTGTGACCGCCAACCTGGCGGCGCGCATTCGGGCAGCGATTCGGGGTCGTCCGGACACCGCGGCATCGACCGCCACCCACGTGATGGAGAACCTGGCGGCCTTTCAGGCCGATCCCTGCGCGTCGACATGGTACGGCTTCGTCGTGCGGCTGAGTCTCCTTGTCGACCCGTCCGCGGTGTCAGGCGTACTTGGTGAGCTGGACCCTTTCCCAGCGGTCACCGCGCTGGCCTTGGCCGATGTCAGGCTGGCGCAGGGCGCCACCGCTGAACGCGCGTCCGAGTGATCTCGAGGTCGCCGGCGGGCCGTAGCCGCAACGCCTTCCTCGCAAGCTTCTCTGGAGAGCCCACCTCAACGGCGACGTCCGACTCGACACGAGGCCTCCATGAATGGGTCAGTCGGCCCGGAGACAGCGTCACGACAACGGCGTGGAACGTGGCGCTGGCCGTTCGGCGACGCCCGCGCCTAACCTACCCTGGACCAAATAGAGAGAGACAGCGGGAGGGATCGCATGACGCTGCGCGAGATCCAGGAGCCGATCAAGGTGCGCTACCGCGAGGAACCCGACGCGGCGCGGATCACCCTCCGGGCAACCGGCAGCACGGCCGATGGCGCGATGAGCTGCTCGGTCGACCTCGGGCGCGCGCTCTACGCGGCGGGGGCGCACCCGGGCGTCGGCGGCAGCGGAACCGCGGCCTGCTCCGGTGACCTGGCCCTCGCCGCGCTCGCGGCCTGCGCGCAGCTCACCTGCCAGATGGTCGCCGCGAACATGGGTCACGAAGGGGTCGCCGTGTCCGTCACCGTCGAAGGTGACCTGGACCTGCGTGGGACGCTGGGCACCGCCGACGTCCCCGTCGGCTTCGAGGCAATCCGCCTCCAGTTCGGACTCTCGGGCGATATGTCCGCCGAGCGCCTCGAGAAGCTGAAGGAGCGGACCGAGCGCTACTGCGTCGTCCTCCAGACCCTGCTGGTGCCGCCCCCGATCGAGGTCCGCTGGTCCATCGATTGACCGCCGGGCATTCGGAAGTCCAGCTTCTGAGGGCAGCGAGCCCTTGCGTGGACGCCGTCGGTCTGATGGCGTCCGGAAGGCCCTCTATTCGGGACGGATCAAGCGCCGCACTGTCTGCTCACGGACGGACTGCGGCCGTTCGGCTGCCCTCTGAACGTCGCCGATACCTTCAACACGCTATGCGGACATCGTGTCGGACAGGGCTTGCGATCTCTCGCCTGTCGGCGCGTGTTCAGCCAGCCAGCTCCGGCAGGATCGGGTAGGGCCAGAGGATCTCGCCGCCGCTCGGGGTGACACGGTAGACGTCCTCGAAGCGGACGCCGCCAAAGCCCGGAATCGCCAGAACCGGATGGCCGATGGTGACGGTCATCCCCTCCTGGAGGGGGAGATTGCGGTGCGGCGGAATGATCGTCGAGGCCGGCGGCTCCTCGAAACGCAGACCGATTCCGTGGCCGATGCCGTACACGCCGAACTCGGCGAGTCCATGGCGGGCACGGACCCCCGCGGCCAGTGCGTCGAGCTCGCCGACCGTGGCGCCTGGGCGCATCGCGGGACGCACCTCATCGATGAGCTCGCGATAGGTGGCCAGGAGTTCGCGCTGTCGCTCGTCTGGCTCGCCCAGCACGAAGGTCCGGGCCAGGTTCGCGCAGTAGCCCTCCACCTGGGGCGTGAGATCGATCAGAGCGAGCTCGCCCTGCTCGAGGGGCTTCGGGCTCTGCCGGCCATGGAGCATGCACGTCTCGATCCCGAAGTTGACGTAGAGGGGCGTGCTCGTGCGCTCCGCCCCGGCCTGCATCATCGCGTGGAGCGCCTCGGTCGCCACTTCGTGGGCGGTCACCCCCGGGCGGAGCAGCTCGCGGGCCCGATCCATACCGAGACCGGCGATCCGCTGTGCCTCGGTCATGAGGGCGAGCTCATCGGGGTCCTTGATCGCGCGCAGCGGATCCATGACAGGGTCGGACGAGACGAGCTCGACTTCCGGGTTCACCTTGCGGAACAGGTCGACGAGGAACGCCGGCGTCTCGAACCATAGCTGCATGCCAACCTTGGGACGTTCTCCCGGTGGTGGCGACCCGACCGCCGCGACAATCTCCCGCAGGCGCCCCACGATGTCACCGATCTGGCCCCCGACCGAGCCGAAGACCCGCACCTCACCGTTGGCGAGACTGGCCCGCAGCTCCGGCTCCTCGCCGCTGAAGGCGATGAGCTCAGGCGGGCCCTCGAACGGGATGAGCGCCCGCGGTTGTGAGCGGTCGGTTCCGAAGAGGTAGCGGAAGTCATCGTGGTTCATGACCACGACGGCGACCAGGCCCTCCTCGCGCATGCGGGCCTGGACCCGCGCGATGCGATCAAGACGGACGTTGATGGAGCCTCCTCGCCGGCCTCCGGCGCACACTCCACCCGGCCTCGGGTGGGTGGCCTGTTGCGATGGACACGATTGTGCTCCTGGCCGCTCGTGCCGGCGCGGGCCTCGCGCCGACGATCCGCACATAGAGCGGAATTGGGTTGCGACGATCGGGCGTCACCGCAAGCTCCGCCTCGACCCCTGCCAGGCATGGGGACCGCAAGCGCGCTACGGCGATGAGACGTGGGAAACGCCGGTCCTCACCCAGGTCGCCGGACTGACCGTCGACGACGGGGTCATCGCTCGGGGCACCAGCGAGCCCTCGCCAGCCGTCGTGCCGTGCCCGGCCCAGCGAGGAAGGAGCGGCCCCGCCTCCGTGCCCGAACCGGAGGCTAGGACGACGACTCCTTGTTCGAGCGTCGCCTCAGCCGCCGGGCTACGACCGTCGCCAACAGGCTCATGAGCACGCTCATCAGCACCGGCGCCCACTTCGGGGGTCGTCCCCGCCGCATGGCCTCGGTGTCCATGAACATGCTGCGACACGTCGGGCAGCGCCACGCCCCTGAGCGCCGTCCGAGCGGGTGCATGACCATCCCGTCCTTCGGGCACTGCCACGCCGTCGTTGTCTCGTGCGTCACGACCTGTCCCTCCGTTTGGACTGCGTCGATAACTCGCTGATGGACCCCCTGCCCGAGGCGCTCCAGCACCACCATCGGGATG
>JADGPN010000302.1 GCA_017882465.1 Solirubrobacteraceae bacterium | reverse complement strand
GGCGGGGCACGCCGTGATGTTCCTGGAGATGGACTCGCTGATCACCATCGGCTGTCTGAGCCCTCGGGGAGCCAACGTCCGTCTCGCCGAGCTCCACTACGCGATCGACACGCTCGAGCGCGACCCGCACCTTGTCGTCTGTGTCGACGCCGGCCGCTCGTGCCCGCCGACCGCGTCCATCACGGCAACGAGGTGCTCTGCAACCCGCCCGGCCGTGGCCTCGGACCCGAAGCCACGACCAGCACCGGCTACCGGTTCGCGGACGCGTTCGCCTGGACCACCAACCCCGGCGAGTCCGGCGGGGCCTGCGTGCCGGGCGCCCCGCCCACGGGCCGGTACTGGCCCGCCTACGCCGTCTCGCTGGTCCACAACGCCGGCTTCCGCGTCCGCTGAGCGGAGCCACACGCGCGGGGGGCGTCTATACGAGCGCCTGCTGCGACGCGGTTGAGTCCTCGGCGGCCACGCCACGCTCACGGGCGCCGGCAATCAGGCTTCCGAGCAGGCGCGTCTTCCCAATCCCGGCCTCGCCTTCGATCACAGCGGTCGCGGCCGAGCCGCCGACGATCACGTCGAGCAGGCTGCGCAGACGCTCGAGTTCGCGGGCGCGCCCGACGAGCGGGTCAGTCGATGGGAGCGCCATACGCAGAGCCTGATCGGAATGTCTCCGGCATGCAACCGGGTCCCCTGGCCCGCTACGCCCCTGCGTTCCGAGGCCGGGACTAAACTCGCCGCTGGTGCCAAGCGGCGCAAGCGAACTCTCGGTCGAACATGTCATGCGCCGCTGGGCGGCCGGGGCCGAGTCGACCCCGTGGCTGCCCACCTGGTCGACTCCCGCGGCGATGCGTGCAGTCCGCGCGATGGTCGTCGTCCCGGGCCTGTTCGCGTTCACCGACACGCTGGTGGGCAACCTGCAGATGGCCACGTTCGCCGCGTTCGGCGGGTTCGCCACGCTCGTCCTGGCCGGCTTTGGCGGAACCCGCCGGGACAAGCTGATCGCTCATACCGGATTGGCGGTGGCGGGAAGCGTGCTGCTGACGATCGGGACCGCCGTCACCTCCTCGACGGTGCTCGCCACGCTCGTCACGGTGCCGGTCACCTTTGCGGTGTTCTTCGCGGGCGTCGCCGGTCCCAACGCCGCCTCGGGTGTCAACGCCGCGCTGCTCGCCTACGTGCTGCCCGCAGCTTCGCCAGGCACGATCAGCATGGTCCCGGACCGCCTGGCGGGATGGTGGCTGGCCTCGGTCGCGGGCACTCTGGCGGTGCTGGCGTTCTCGCCGCCCGCCCCCGGCGACAGGCTGCGGGGCGCCGCGTCGAGACTCGCCGCCACCCTCGCTGCGGAGATCGAGGCGGCGCTCAGTGGATACGCGAGCGAGGCGGAGCTGACCGCCTGCCTGGACGCAAAACGTGAGCTGATCGCTCAGTTCACCGCCACGCCGTTCCGGCCGACCGGTCTGGCCACGACCGACCAGGCGCTGGCCAACGGGGTCGAGCTGCTCGAGTGGTGCACCGCGCTGCTCGTCGACAGTGCGCGCGAGCGCAGCGACCTGAGCGAAGCCGCGCCGGCCGATCGTGAGCTGCTCGCCGCCGCGGCATCGGTTCTGCGCGACGCCGGCTCGCTGTTTGATGGCGGCGACTCGCGCCCCGACCTCGAGCGACTCGAGGACTGCCGCATGCGGAGCATCGCCAGTCTGCACGGCCTCACCCCTGACAGCGCCGATTATCGAGCGCGAGCGCAGCTCTCGTTCCATGCGCATGCGATCGCGGTGACCAGCCTGGCGGTGGGAGCCGACGCCCTCGTCGCGGCGGGTCTCGCCGATGCGGACTGGATGGCCGACGCGCGAACGCGCTGGTTCGGAGGCCCCACGCTCGGGCCCGGCGCCGAGCGCCGCCTCGCCGGCGTGTCCAAGTACACGTGCATCGCGCTCCGGCATGCCAGCGTGCGGTCAGTCTGGTTCATCAACAGCATGCGCGGCGCGCTGGCGCTGGCCGCTGCGGTGGCGGTGGCCGATCTCAGCAGCGTCCAGCACGGATTCTGGGTCGTGCTCGGCACGCTTTCGGTCCTGCGCACGAACGCGGCTTCGACGGGGTCGACCGCGGTTCGGGCGCTCGCGGGGACCGCGGCCGGCTTCGCGATCGGCGCGGCCCTGCTGCTGTGGATCGGAAGCACGTCCACCGCGCTGTGGGTGGCCCTCCCGATCGCGGTGTTCGTGGCCGCCTACGCGCCGGGCGCGCTCCCCTTCGCCGTCGGCCAGGCGGCGTTCACCGTGACGGTTGCGGTGCTCTTCAACCTGCTCGTCCCCGTGGGCTGGAAGGTGGGCGCGCTGCGGATCGAGGACGTGGCGATCGGGTGCGCGGTGAGCGTTGTGGTTGGCACCCTGTTCTGGCCTCGCGGTGTGGCCTCAGTGGTCGGGGATGACCTCGCCGACGCCTACCGGTCGGGGGCCGAGTACCTGTCACAGGCCGTCGAGTGGGTGTCCGGGCTGCGAGCGCAGGAGCCGAGCAGCGCGATGACCGCGGTCACCGCCGGCTTGCGACTCGATGAGGCGCTGCGCGCGTTCCTGGCCGAGCAGGGAACGAAGCACATGAGGAAGGAGGAGCTCTGGCACCTGGTCGGTGGCACACTCCGGCTGCGCCTGACCGCGCATGCCGTGGTCGGGCTGCCCCGCGACGACGCTCAGGACATCGGCGCCGCGCGAGCAGGGCTCGAACGCCGGACAGAGGCCCTCGACGCGTGGTACCAGCGGCTCGCAGCGCAGCTGGGCAAGCCTCGCCATCAGCCGAGCATCCCCCTCGAGCCGCCCACGTTCGACGGCGACGGCGTGGAGACCTCGTCGCCCTCCCGCGAGGCGATCTGGCTCTACGAGCACCTCGACCATCTCACTGAGCACCTCGGCGAGCTGGTCGTACCCGCAGCGCACCTGGCCGAGATCCGGCGCCTCCCGTGGTGGCGGTAGGCGCCGCGCGCCCGAGGACCGAAGTCATCACCGAGGTGCGCGAGCCTGTCCAGGGAGGCCGGGCCGGCCTCCGATCCGGGCGGCTACGCTGTGATGATGGCGAGTCCCGCCACCCCGGTCCTGTCGGAGTCGCAGCTGGCGACGCTGCGCCGGCATGGCGAGGAGCGCAGCGCTGCGGCCGGGGACGTGCTGTTCAAGGTCGGCGATGAGCGCTATCCGTTCATGGCCATCATCGAGGGCGAGGCGGCCATCCTGGATGCGGCGGGACACGAGATCGTCCGCCACGGCGCCTCGGGCTTTCTGGGCGAGATGAACCTGATCTCGGGCCAGACGGTCTACCTGACCGCGGTCGTGACACAGCCGATGCGGTATATCGCCGTCGACCGCGACGAGTTGCGGGGGCTGTTGTTCGACGACGGTCCGCTCAGCGATCTGCTGCTGTCGACGTTCATGGCCCGGCGCGAGGCGCTCCAGCAGCATGAGGGCATCGGCATCGAGATCGTCGGTCCGCGCTCGTCGGAGGCGACGCGGCGAATGGTCGAGTTCGTCCGCCGCAATCGCCTCCCCTACACCTGGCGCGATTCCGAGCGCTCCGAGGACTCCGCCGCGGCCACGCCGATCGAGGGAATCGATGCCCAGCCGCTCCCGCTGGTCCGGTTGCCCGGGGGGCGAGAGCTGCGCAATCCGTCGGGCGGAGAGGTTTCACGCGGGTTGGGGATCGGGCTCGAGCTGGCCCCTCGCGAAGAGGTCGACCTGGTCGTGATCGGGGGCGGCCCGGCCGGCCTGGGCGCGGCGGTATACGGGGCCTCAGAGGGACTCGACACCTTGGTCGTGGAGGGCACCGCGCTGGGCGGCCAGGCCGGCACGTCGCGGCGGATCGAGAACTATCTCGGCTTCCCGGCCGGGATCAGCGGCTCAGAGCTCACCACGCGCGCGGTCTCGCAGGCACGCAAGTTCAACGCGCGCACCGCGACGCCGTACCGCGCCATAGCCCTGGAGCCGGGCACCGACCGCCATGTGGTTCGGCTCGAGGACGACCATGAGGTGGCCGCGCGCGCCGTGCTCCTGGCCACGGGGGCCGACTACCGTCGGCTGCCGATCGCGGGCCTGGAGGAATACGAGGGGGTCAGCGTGTTCTACGCCGCCGGACCTCCCGAGGCGCAGCGCTGCGGAGCCACCCGGGTCGGGGTGATCGGCGGCGGCAACTCGGCGGCGCAAGCGGCGATCTGGCTCGCTCGCGGCGGGGCGCTCGTCACGCTCATGCATCGGCGCGCGGATCTGCGCGAGACGATGTCGGACTACCTGATCGTCGAGCTCGAGCGCTACGGCGTCGCGGTCCGCGACCGAAGCGAGGTGGCGGAGCTTCACGGCGAGGACGGCCAGCTGGAGGCGGTCACCCTGCGCGACGGCGAGCGGTTGCCGTTCTCCTTCCTGTTCCTGTTCCTCGGCGCCGCCCCCTGCACCGAGTGGCTTGGAGACGTGCTCGCGCGCGACGCCAAGGGCTTCGTGATCACCGGCGCGGACGCCGGCGCCGATGGGCTGCTGGAAACGAGCGTGCCCGGCATCTACGCGGCCGGCGACGTCCGCTCAGGCTCGATCAAGCGCTGCGCCACCGCGGTCGGTGAGGGCGCGATGGTCGTTCGCTTCGTCCACGAGCACCTGTCCGGCGTGCCCGCGTGACTCAGTACGTAACCGCGCGCGGGAGGTCCTTGGCCTCCTGAACCCAGCGTGCGACGTCGTCTTCGCCGGGCACCTGGCGCACAAGGTGCTTCTGCTCGTTGACCTCGGCCAGCTTGGCCGTGAGGTTCTCCGCGTTGCGGTGGGAGAGCTCGACGACCGTGTCGACGCCTGACGCCTCGAGCAGCTCGGCGTACTGGCCGGCGACCCCGTTGATGCGGAAGAGATCAGCGTGGTTGACCCATTTGAGGATGTGCGCGTGGCCAATCCCGCTCGCCTCGCTCAACTCCTCACGCCCCTTGGGGGTGGCGCCCTTCTCCAGCAGCGCTTCCACGCTGCCGACGCCGGCGGCGTGCAGCTTCTCCGAGTAATTCTCGGCGATTCCCTCGATGTCGATCAGGCTGGTCATTCGTATTCCTTTCTGAAGCCACGAGCGCGCAGATCCGCACCCAGTTCACACCTCCCTCGCAGGAGCCGCCGTCCCGGCGGCGTCACGCAGGAATCAGCTTAGGGTTGCCGCCCGGGCTGCCAACAGTAGTTCTCCCACCAACGCGCTTAGATTAGTAGCCCCCCGAGCACGCCGTCGCCGAACCACCCGGACGCCGACGCTGAGGTTGCCT
>JADGPN010000072.1 GCA_017882465.1 Solirubrobacteraceae bacterium | reverse complement strand
GGGTGGCCCAAGCCATATGGTCTAAACGTATAGATCCGCGCCGTTACGAACGAAGGGCCCGGTGGCGTCCAGGTGTTCTGGATCAGTCCCGGCCCCCAGGACTGATCCAGAACACCTCGCGGCCCAACCTTCGTCTGGCGGCGCGTAACCTGCACTTACAGTCGCCCCTGTTTATAGTGTGTTGCGACGGCCCGGCGGGCGGCCGTCCGACGGTTCAAAGGTGACAAACCCGGGGTCCCAGGCGCTTGTTGGCCCATTTGGCACTTGGGGCGTGCCTTTCTGCACCCACGTTCCCAGGCTGGCCGGATCCGGCACGTTGTGTACTTGGATCCCCGGGGCAGCGGCGCGGTCCTGAGAACCGGTGCTCCCCAGGAGCGATCCCCGCGCCGGCGAGGTCATCGACGCCAAGCGACCCGCATCGCCGCTCAGAGGCACGCGCACTCCTTCCCCAGCAACCTTTCGGTCGCGGGTCACCCCCGGCCCCGGGGAGCCTCGCGGGCCCCCGCGAGCGAGCGCGCCCCCAGCCCCGGGGAGCCCCGAGGGCCCCCGCGAGCGAGCGCGCCCCAAGCCCCAAGCCCCAACCGCCACCCCGCCCCGACCACCGCGCGCGCTCCAATTAGACTGATCTGGTGGCCGAGGACACGACAGAACACGAGCTGAACAGCGACGAGGCCGCCGAGTTGACGCGGGACGATCTCGCCCTCGGCGACGAGCCGCATCCCGGCCACGATCTCGCCTCCGGCGACGAGCCGCATCCCGGCCACGATCTCGCCCTCGGCGACGAGTTCCACTCCGGCGACGAGCCCCACGACGATGACGAGAATCGCGAGCCGGAGCTCGATCCCGAGGTGGCGGCGCGCCGGGCGGCGGCGCTGGCCCAGGTCCGGAAGTTCGGCGACCCGGTGCTGAAGACGCGCGCTCGCCCCGTCGATCGCTTCGACGATGCCCTGCGGTCGGAGATCGCGCGGATGGGGGAGCTGATGATCGACGCGCTCGGCGTCGGTCTGGCGGCGACCCAGGTCGGCGTCCTGCACCGCGTGCTGGTGTACCGGGTGCAGCAGCAATCGCCGGTGGCCGCGCTCGTCAACCCGGAGATCGAATGGTCCGGGAGCGACCAGGAGATCATGGAGGAGGGCTGCCTCAGCCTGCCGGCGGTGCTGGTGGACGTGGAGCGCGCCATCCACGTGCGGGTGCGCGCCGTCGACGAGTTCGGCGAGCCGGTCCTGGTTGAGGCGTCCGGGCTCGAGGCGCGGGTCATCCAGCACGAGATCGACCACCTGGACGGGGTGCTGATCCTGAACCGCACGTCACGCGATCAGCGCAAGGAAGCCATGCGAACGCTGCGCGAGGCGCAGGCGGCCGCCTGACGCCGCAGCGCGCGCACGACCCCGTGCAAACGGTCTACCTGGGCACCTCGGACTTCGCCGCGGCAGTGCTCGAGCGCCTTGCCGCCTCTGAGCACCGGCCGGCGCTCGTGGTCACGCGGCCCGATCGCCCCCGCGGTCGCGGCCGGCACCTGGCGCCGCCGCCCGTCGCCGAGGCGTCGCGGGCGCTCGGCATCGAGGTCTACCAGCCCGAATCGGTCAACGACGATGCTGCCCGTGAGCGGATCGCCGCCGCCCGTCCCGACGCGGTCTGCGTGTGCGCCTACGGGGCGCTGATCAAGGAGCCGCTGCTGTCCGAGCAGCTGATGCTCAACGTCCACCCGTCGCTGCTGCCGCGTTGGCGCGGCGCGGCCCCGGTGGAGCGCGCGATCATGGCCGGCGACGAGCAGACCGGCGTCTCGATCATGCGCGTCACCGCCGGCCTCGACAACGGGCCGGTGTGCCTGGCGAGTTCGGAGCCGATCACCCCCGCCGACACGTACGGATCGCTGGCCGAGCGGCTCCAGCGGCTGGGGGGCGAGCTGCTGGTGCGGGCGCTCGACGAGTCGCCGCCGTTCACCGAGCAGGACGACTCGGCCGCCACCTATGCCGAGAAGATCACCGGGGCTGACCGTCGCCTCGACGGCACACGCCCCGCCGGCGAGCTCGAGCGGGTCGTGCGGGCGCTGACACCGCACATCGGCGCCGGCGTCGAGCTTGCCGACGGGACGCTGCTCGGCGTCCGCGAGGCCCGCGTGCTGCCCGGTGGCGGGCCGCCAGCCGGCGTCGTCTCGCTGGACGGGGAACGGCCCGTGCTCGGCTGCGGGCGCGACGCACTCGAGCTGACGATCGTGCAGCCCCCCGGAAAGCGGCCGATGGGCGGCGAGGACTTCCTGCGCGGGCTCAGGCGGTGAGCGCCGGTCCGGCTCGCTCCTGCGCCTTCGCGGTGGTCCGCAGGGTGTTCGAGCAGGGTGCGTACGCCGATCGCGCCTTCACCGCCGAGGCGGCGGGGCTCGACTCCCGCGACCGCGCGCTGGCGACGGCGCTCGCCTACGGCACCGTGCAGCGGCGCGCGACGCTCGATCATGTCGCCGGCTGCCTGCTCCACGGAGGCGTTGACGGGCTCGAGCCCCACGTGCTCGCGGCGCTGCGGCTCGGGCTGTTCCAGATCCTCTTCCTCGGCGGCGTGGCCGACCATGCCGCGGTGTACGAGACCGTCGAGTTGGCCAAGTCGGGGCGCGGAGGAGGCTTCCGGCTCGTCAACGCCGTGCTCCGGAGAGCCACCCGCGAGGGCGCCGGGCTCCTCGCCGGCCTCGACGATGACACGCCCGAGTCGGCTGCGCTGAGACACTCGGTGCCCGAGTGGCTCGTTGCTCGCTGGTGGGATGAGCTGGGCCCGCAGACCACGCGTGAGCTGCTCGGACGGGTCAACCAGCCCGCGGAGTCCGCGCTCCGCGTCAAC
Organism: Solirubrobacteraceae bacterium; assembly: GCA_017882465.1. Taxonomy (GTDB): domain Bacteria; phylum Actinomycetota; class Thermoleophilia; order Solirubrobacterales; family Solirubrobacteraceae; genus Palsa-465. Next base: position 14,534 of record JADGPN010000072.1, on the reverse strand, counting down.
ACGCTCGTCATCGTCCCGGAGGCGGCGGCGGCGCGGCTGGGCGTGGCGTCGCGCCCGGCGCCGTGGCTCCCGGAAGCGCTGGTGCTCGAGGCGCCGTTCGACGCCCACGCGTCCGAGCTGTGGCACGAGGGAGCGATCATGCCCCAGTCGCGCGCCTCGATGCTCGTGGCCAGAGTCCTCGACCCCCGCCCGCGCGAGCGCGTGCTCGACCTGTGCGCGGCCCCGGGCGCGAAGACGACCCAGCTCGCCGCGCTGATGCGCGACGAGGGCGCGGTTGTGGCCGTGGAGCAGCACCCTGGGCGGGCGACGGCGCTGGATCAGACCGCCCGCCGGATGCGTGCGAGCTGCGTCTCGGTCGAGATCGCAGACGGTGCCGCGGTGCGCGGCGATGGCCAGTTCGACCGGGTGCTCGTCGATCCGCCCTGCAGCGGGCTCGGCACGCTCCAGTCGCGGCCCGACATCCGCTGGCGGGCGAGCCCGTCGAGAATCACCGAGCTGGCCGAGCTGCAGGCACGGCTGCTCGCCGCGGCGGCCGCGGCCACCAGGCCCGGAGGCACGCTCGTCTACTCGGTGTGCACGATCTCGCGGCAGGAGTCCGAAGGGGTGCTCGACGCCTTCCTCGCCGCCGCCCCCGAGTTCGAGGCCGACGACCTCGGCGCTGAGTACCCGGAGTGGCGGCATCCGAGCGCCGTCCGCTACCTCCAGTCGCTGCCCCAGCGGGACCTGACCGACGGCTTCTTCGTCGCCCGCCTGCGCCGCCGGTAGGGTTTCGCGTCGGACTCCGGGTACGTATCTGAGATGACCGCGACCGGTCGCCGGAATGTCCGCGCCACTACGCTTATGGGTACCGTGACCGAACCTCCGTCGAAGCTCGGTCCTGAGTGCCCCGGGTGCGGCGAGCCGTGGCTTCGCCCGACCGCGGCACCGGGCCGCTACCGCTGTGTCTACTGCCTGCAGCGCTACGAGTTGGTGTCCGTCTGCCCCAACTGCGGCGAGCATTCGACCATGGTCCGGATGTCGAGCACGGCGATCGTGGCCTGCAACCACTGTCACGGCAGCATGCTCAAGGCGGTCTGAGCCCGTTGGCATCGGATCTCTTCCGGGCGCGGAGGGTCGCGCCGTCGATCCTGTCGGCCGACTTCGCGCGTCTCGGCGCCCAGGTCGACGAAGTGATGGGCGCCGGCGCCCGCGTCATCCACGTCGACGTCATGGACGGGCACTTCGTGCCCCCGATCACGATCGGGCCGCTGATCGTCTCTGCGCTCGCCGACCGCGTCCACAGCGCCGGCGGTGCGCTCGACGTGCACCTGATGATCGAGCGCCCGGAGGGCCACGTGGCCGAGTTCGCCAAGGCCGGCGCAGACGGGATCACGATCCACGCCGAGGCCACGCCGCACCTGCACTACACGCTGGCCGAGATCCGCGCCGCGGGCTGCGGGGCGGGGATCGCGATCTGCCCCGGGACCCATCCGCTGCTGCTGGCCGAGGTGGCCGAGGACACGCTGGACCTGGCGCTCTGCATGAGCGTGAATCCGGGCTGGGGCGGACAGCAGTTCATCGAGCCGTCGCTGGGCAAGCTGACCCGGATGCGTGAGGCGCTGCCGGCCGACGTCGTGCTCGAGGTCGACGGCGGGATCAATCAGGACACCGCGCCGCAGTGCGTGGCCGCGGGTGCGAACCTGCTCGTCGCCGGTTCGGCGGTCTTCGGGGCCAAGGACCCGGCCGCTGCCTACACGGCGCTGGCGGCCGCCGCCGGAGCGATCTGAGCCCTCCGAAGCCCCCCAAACCGAGACACTCGAGCGATGCCCACTGCGCCTCCGTTCCCGCCCCGGCGGCCGCGTGGCCGGGGCCTCGGTGCGGCTGCTCGATCACGTGGGCCGCAGGACCGGTCGCGAGCGAACGACGCCGCTGCTGTTTCTGGACGACGGGGATGATCTGGTGATCGTGGCCTCGCGCGGCGGGCCCCGACTCCACGCCGTGTAGCGATGCGCAGGATCGCGCTCACGCTTGCGTTCGGCCTGGCCATGATCGCCGGTGGGTGCGGTTCGAGCTCGCCCTCCGGGGTCAGCCCGGCGGCGTACGTGAAATCGGTCTGCGACTCCCTGCAGACCTGGGGTGCCGGGGTCAAGGCCGCTTCCGACCAGCTCCAGTCCGTCTCCACCGGCACCACGTCGCTGGCCCAGGGCAAGCAGCTCTACGGCGCCTTCGTGGGCAGCCTGGTCACCGGCACCAAGCAGGCGGCGGCGCAGCTCAGGGCCGCGGGCGTTCCGGCGGTCTCGGGCGGCAAGCAGATCTCGGCGACGCTGGTGAGCGCCTTCGAGCAGGCCGGCACCGGGCTCTCGAATGCGGCGTCCCAGGCCGCGAACATCCCGACCTCGAACGCGGCCGCCTTCCAGGCCGGCGAGGCCGGGGTGACCGCCGCGATCAAGGCTTCGCTCACCGGCGTCACCCGGGTCAGCCCGCGCAAGAACCCGCAGCTGCACGCCGCCGCCGCCAAGGAGCCGGCCTGTCAGGCGCTCAAGTCGGTGGGGTAGCGGCGATCGCCATCGTCGCCGGCGCCGCGGCGCCGCGGCGGTAGACCGCCAGCAGCAGGCCGGCGAGCACGAGCGCGGCGGTGAAGTAGCCGACCTCGACGCGCGTGACCACGTTGGCGATGGTGGGGGCGGCCACGAGCGCCACGAACAGGGCCGCCGCCACCAGCCACGCGATCGCCGCGTGGGGCGCGCGACCGCGGGCCAGCGCCGCCTGGTTGAGCGTGCCGGCGGTCAGGTGCAGGCCCATCCCGATTCCGACCAGCGCGAGCCCGAAGCGGTCGTAGTGGAAGCCCTTGTTGCCCAGCAGCGCGGTCATCACGAACGGGCCGATGAGCAGCAGGCCGAGCGCCACCGCACCCGAGAAGGCCGCGATCGCCTTGATCGTGACCCGGATCGCACGGTGGAACTCGTCGCCGCTCGAGTTTGCCTCCAGCCCCGCGAGATGGGGGAGGATCGAGGTCTGGATCGCCTGGAACAGCTGCAGCGGCGCGCGCACGATCAGGAGCACGTTGAACACGAAGCCGGCCAGCGCCTCGCCCGAGTCATGGTTGACGATCAGCACGGCCGCGTTCATCAGCGTCTGCTCGGCAAGCATGATGCAGACCACCGCGATCGCGAATCCGGTGCCGACCTTGAACGACAGGTCCGACGTCGCCTCCTCCACCTGCGCGTGCGCCGGCCCCTCGCTGGCGGCGTCGGCGGTGGGCACGCCTTCCAGCCCCTTCACCCGATAGCGCGTGAACGCGAACGGGACCACGCACAGCGACACGAACGGCGCCACCGCCATCCCCAGCGCCACCCCGGTCTGGCCCGAGAGGATCCCGACGGCCGCGGCCAGTGCGAACAGGAAGCGGGAGGTCGACTCGAGGAACACGAGCCCTCCGTACAGCGCGAAGCGCTGGTGGCCGGCGAGCCAGCCGCGGGCGAAGTAGCTGGCCGCGTAGGCCAGCACGCCGACGACCAGGATCCAGTACAGCGAGCTCGAGCCACCGAACAGGTTGGTCTCGATCTCCGGACGCAGCGCCAGCGCGGCGGCCAGGAACAGGAGCGCGAAGCCGCCCTGGATCAGCGCCGGGACGGTCAGCGGGTGGCCATGCAGGCCGCGCGCCCGGCGATCGGCGATCGTGCGCGAGAGCAGCTGCTCGATCGGCCGGTAGATCACCGACAGGATCACGAACATGACCGCCCAGCACAGCGACACCCTCCCGTATTCGGCCTGGGTGAGAACATGGCTGGCGGTGGCCAGGTAGGCGAAGGTGAAGATCCCGGTGGAGGCGATCCCGATCGAGAGCACGCGGGCTCCCGATCCGTAGGACTTGCCCGCGGGCTCCGGCGCTCCTCCGTTGTCCCCAACTGAGGGCGGCTGTGGGTCCTTGGCCGGCGTTCGCGCGGTCAGGGAAGCCGGTCGCCCCGCCATCAGCGCACGCGGACCAGCAGCATGGTCCAGGGAAACGGGGATCGCGCGTCCTGCACCTCGCCGTAGCGGCTGAGCAGGCTCACGAACGCGCTCTTCGACCAATGGTTCACGTGACCGGGCGTGTTGCCGAGCTCCCGCAGGTAGGCGCCCCGGGCCATGTTCAGACCCCTCCACAGCGGCTCGCGCGGCACCGACACGAGCAGGTGGTGACGGGCCACCCGCGCCATCTCGCCGAGGGTGTGCTCCGGGTCGGGAACGTGCTCCAGGACCTCGATCGCGGACGCCAGCTCGAATTCGTTCTCGGCGAACGGGAGATTCTCGGCCTTCATCACGCGGTACTCGAGGTTCGGCCGCTGCCGCGTGGCCCACTCAGCCTCGAGCTTGGGGTCGGCGAGGTCGATCCCGACGATCCGGCGGTCCCCGAGCTGCTGCGCCCACTTGTAGGTGAGCACGCCCTCGCCGCACCCCACGTCGAGCAACGATTCCGGCGCCGCGGCGGCGAACAGGGAGGCGAGGGTCGTCTCGAAACCGTTCATCAGCCGTCGCACGACCGGATTGGTGGAGCCGTACTTGTCGAAGGTGTTGCCGGTCGGCACGGCGTCCGGCGATGCCGTCTGCGGGTTCATACCTCGAGCGGCTCGCGATCACCCGTGCCGGTACCGGGCTCGTAGTGCGACGGCTGCACGCCGAGCTGCAGCTCGATCCGCCTGACGCGCTCGAACGTCCGCTGCGACAGGGTGCGCTGAGCCGCGAGCAGGTCGCCGATCACCCCGAGCGCTGCCATCAGCATCGCTGCGTTGAACAGCACGGCCCCCAGGATCAGGGACTGGACGTGGCCCTTGCCCTGACCCTGCGCGAAGGCGACCAGGAAGCGGATGAAGACCCCCAGGGCTCCCAGGCCCAGCAGCATCGCAGCGCCCCAGAACACCCTCAGCGGTTCGTACTGGGAGTAGATGCGGAAGATCGACAGCGTGTTCCGGCGCACGTACGCGCCCATCGACGGGAACAGGCGCGACTCCCGGGTCTTGGGGTTGGTCCGCACCGGGACGTGATCGATGGCCACGAGCAGCTTGCCGGCCTGGATGATCGTCTCGAGCGTGTAGGTGAACTTGGAGACGACCTGCATCTGCAGCGCCGCCTCGCGGTTGTAGGCGCGGAACCCGGAGGTGGTGTCGGGGATCTCGGTCGACGATGCCTGTCGGACTACCCAGGAACCCAGCCGCTGCAGCAGCTTCTTCCCGGCCGAGAAGTGCTCGATCGTCTCCACCTGGCGATCGCCGACGACCATGTCCGCCTCGCCGCGCAGGATCGGCCCGACCAGCTTGGGGATGTCGCCACCCTCGTACTGGTTGTCAGCGTCGGTGTTGACGATCACGTCGGCCCCCAGCTTGAGGCCGGCGTCAAGCCCGGCCTGGAATGCGGCCGCGAGGCCCTTGTTGTTGGTCAGCCGGACCACGTGATCGACCCCGTGAGCCCGAGCGACCTCGATCGTGCGGTCCTCGGAGCCGTCGTCGATGATCAGCCATTCGACCGACTCGAACCCCTCCACATGACGTGGCAGGTGATCGAGTGTTTCGGGAAGCTGGTCTTCCTCGTTGAAACAGGGGATCTGAATGATCAGCTTCATAGCCTGAACTGAAGCCGCTCCCGAGGATGGTAGGCGCCCCGCCGGCGGGCGTAGAGCACAACACGGAAGCGGGACGAAAGGTCGCGGCGGGTGCCGTAGACTCGCATGGCAGTATCCCAGACAGGCAGGACCGACGACTCTGTCGTCGCCGGCACGTGTCGCCGGAGAAGCCGAGATACTCGTTCCTCGCGATGGACGCGGCCACGCTCACCCGGCCCGAGCCGGCCAACACCCTGACCGCGCGGCCCGCGCCGACGCGGCGCCGACGGCCGGAGCGGCGGGCGCGCCACCGGTCGGGTCTGATCCGCCCGGCGCTCGGAGCGCTGCTCGTCGTGACCTTCCTGCTGCGCCTGTGGGGCGTCAAGCAAGGTCTGCCCTACAGCTACAACATCGACGAGGCGACCCACTTCGTCCCCCGGGCGATCGCGTTCTTCGGTCACGACCTCAACCCGCACTACTTCCTCAACCCGCCCGCCTACAGCTACCTGCTGCACGTCGTCTTCGACCTCTGGTTCGGAGGCCGCGACGCTGTCACGCGGGCGTACACGAGCGACCCCACGTCCCTGTACGTCGTCGCGCGGGTGGTGGCGGCATCACTGGGGACGCTCGCGGTCTGGCTGACCTACCTCGCCGGGGCGCGCTTCTTCAGCCGAGCCGTGGGACTGGCGGCGGCGGCGATCTTCGGCTTCGCCTTCCTGCCGATCTTCTACAGCCACCTGGCCCTCAACGATGTCCCCACGCTCGCTCCGGTCGCCCTCTCGCTGTACGGGATCGCCGGGGTCATGAGGCGTGGCCGGACGCGCGATTACCTGATCGCCGGGATCGGGGTCGGGCTCGCCTCGGCCACCAAGTACACCGGGGGTGTGACGCTCCTGTGCCTCCTCGCCGCGGCCGTCTGCGACGCTGCGGGCGGCGGGCGCCTACCGGCGGTCGGGCGCCTGCTGCTGGCGCTGCTGGCCGCGCTGGTCTCGTTCCTGATCGCCAATCCGTTCGCCGTGTTCGACTGGGGCTCGTTCAGCTCCGGAGTGTCATCGCAGGCGTCGCTGGCTGCCGGGCAGGACCCGGTCAAGCTTGGGACCACCGAGGGGAGCGGGATCACTGACTACCTCTGGACCCTGACCTGGGGTCTCGGCTGGGGTCCCACGATCGCGGCCGTCGGCGGCGCAGCGCTGCTGATCGCCCGCAAGCGCTTCGCGATGGCGCTGGTGCTGCTGCCGGCGCCGATCGCGTTCATCATCTTCATGGGACAGCAGCAGCGCTACTTCGGGCGCTGGTTGATGCCGATCTTCCCGATTCTGGCCATCCTCGGCGCTTATCTCGCGGTCGAGCTGGTGCGCTGGCTGCTCCGGACGCGGCGGGTCCCCATGGCGCTTACCGGGAGTGTGGTCGCGGTGCTGCTGCTGGCCCAGAGCGTGACCGCGGTGGTCCACAACGACATCGTCCTTTCCCGGCCCGACACCCGGGCCCAGACCCGGGCCTGGATGGTGAACAACATCCCGGCCGGGGCCAGGGTCGTGATCGAGCCGCTGGTGCCCGATGACTGGACGACCGACGTCGGCACCTTCCTGCCCTGGACCGCGACCGGAGAGCGCTGGTTGCGCTACCCGACCTGGCTGACCGACATCGACAGCAACGGGTATCCGCTGCCGGCCGGCCAGCGCCGCTACGTGCTGGTCGACCAGTACGAGCGGGCGCTGCGACCGGCGCTGCTGGACGAATACGTCAAGGGCGGCTACTGCTGGGTGGTGATCGGGTCGCTGCAGGCCGGCCGTGCCTTCGCCCAGCCGGGCGAGGCGCCGGGGGCGATCGCCTACTACTCCGCGCTGGCCCGGCGGGGGCGGCTCGTCTACCACGTCAGCCCGTTCGGATCCGGAGCCCACTCGGTGCCGTTCAGCTTCGACTGGTCGATCGACTATTACCCGCGCCAGTTCCGCTCGCCCGGTCCGGAGATGAGCGTCTACAGGCTCTCGGGCGGCCGCTGCAGCTAATCCCCGGTCGCCCCTGGCGCCCTATCCTGCGGTTACGGGATGCCGCCGCCGAGGACCGATACCGACCGACGTCACCTCGCCCGCACGATCGAGCTGGCCGAGCAGGGGCGTGGGCGCGTCAGCCCCAACCCGCTCGTGGGCGCGGTGATCGCCCTCGGTGACAAGATCATCGCCGAGGGCTACCACCAGGCACTCGGGGGCGCCCATGCGGAGGTGGAGGCGATCCGGTCCGCCGGGGACCGCGACCTGGGCGAGGCCACGCTGTACGTGTCGCTGGAGCCGTGCTGCCATCAGGGCAAGACGCCGCCCTGCACCGATGCCATCCGCGAGGCCGGGATCGGCCGGGTCGTGGTCGGGTCCGACGATCCCAGCGAGCATGCCTCCGGGCGCGGGCTGGGGATCCTCCGAGACGAGGGGATCGAGGTCGTGGTCGCCGACGGCGAGCTGGCCGCTCGGGCCCGGCTGCTGAACCAGCCGTTTCGCAAGCGGGCGCGGACCGGACGTCCCTGGGTCCTGTTCAAGTCGGCGATGACGCTGGACGGCAAGGTGGCCACCCGGGCCGGTGACTCGAAGTGGATCTCGGGCGAGGCCAGCCGCTATCGCGCGCACCACTGGCGGGCCGAGTGCGACGCGGTCGCGGTCGGGATCGGAACCGCGCTGGCCGACGATCCGCTGCTCACCGCCCGGGTGGAGACGGTCCATCGCCAGCCGCGCCGGGTGGTGTTCGACTCCCTGGCCCGGCTGCCGCTGACCGGGCAGCTGGTTCGCGACGCCCGCGAGACGCCGCTCACCGTGGTCGTCTCCCGCGCCGCCCCGCGGACCTCGACCGACGCGCTGGAGACCCACGGAGTGGACGTGATCGTGGCCACCGGCGAGAACGAGCCGGCCCGGGTGTGCTCGGCGCTCGACCAGCTGGGAGCGGCCGAGATCGGATCGATCCTGCTCGAGGGCGGCCCGCACCTGGCGGGAGCGTTCCTCGATGCCGGCGAGGTCGACGAGATCCGCCTGTTCCTCGCCCCGCTGGTGCTCGGGGGGCGCACCGCGCGCGACCCGCTCGAGGGGGAAGGCGTCGACACGATCGCCGAGGCGGTCCGCGCACTGACCCTGGAGGTCGAACGCGTCGGCGAGGACGTGCTGGTCTCGGCTCGTCTGAAGGAGTGGTGAGCCCGTGTTCACCGGCATCGTGCAGGGGATGGGCAGCGTCACGAGCGTGGAGCGCTCCGGCGAGGGCAGCGTGCTCCGAGTCGCCACGCCCCTGGGCGCGGAGCTGCGAGCCGGCGACTCGATCGCGGTCAACGGCGTCTGCCTGACCGCGACCGAGGTGGCCGAGGGCTCGTTCGCCGCCGAGGTCATGAACGTCACGCTCGAGCGCACCTCCCTGGCCGCGGTCTCTGACGGAGCCTCGGTCAACCTGGAGCTGCCGCTGCGGGCGGCCGACCGCCTCGGCGGGCATGTGGTACAGGGGCACGTCGACGGCGTGGGGAGGGTGACCGCGATCGCCGAGGACGGTTTCGCCCGCCGGGTCACGATCGAGGCGCCGGCCGACGTCCTGCGCTACGTCGTGGCCAAGGGCTCGATCGCCATCGACGGCGTGTCGCTCACGGCGGCAGAGGTCGACCAGCGATCCGTTACCGTTTCTCTGATCCCTGAGACGCTCGAGCGCACGACTCTCGGTCGCGCTCGGCCCGGGACGCTCGTGAACCTGGAGGTTGACGTCTTGGCCAAATACGTGGAGAAGTTGATCGGCGCCGAGCGGAGCTCCCGATGAGCGCCACCAAGGCTCCGTTCGCGACCATCGAGGAGGCGATCGAGGATATCCGCCAGGGCAAGATGGTGATCGTCTGCGACGACGAGAATCGCGAGAACGAAGGCGATCTCACGATGGCCGCGCAGTTCGTGACCCCCGAGGCGATCAACTTCATGGCCAAGGAGGGACGGGGCTTGATCTGTCTCGCCCTCACCCCCGAGCGCTGTGACGAGCTCGGCCTCGATCTGATGGCGGCCAAGAACGAATCGGCCTTCGAGACCGCGTTCACCGTCTCGATCGAGGCGCGCTCGGGCGTCAGCACCGGCATCTCTGCCGCGGACCGCGCGCGGACGATCCAGGTCGCCATCGACCCCAAGACGAGCCCGCGTGAGCTGGTCCAGCCGGGCCACGTGTTCCCGCTCAAGGCCAAGGCTGGCGGCGTGCTCGAGCGCGTCGGGCAGACCGAGGCCGGGGTCGATCTGGCCCGGCTCGCGGGCCTCAACCCGGCTGGCGTGATCTGCGAGATCATGAACGACGACGGGACGATGGCCCGCGTCTCGGACCTGGAGCCCTACTGCGCGCAGCATGGGCTGAAGATGGTCACGGTGGCCGAGCTCGTGGCCTACCGACGCCGCAAGGAGAAGCTGGTGGAGCGGGTCGTCGCGACCAAGCTCCCGACCGCGTTCGGCGACTTCGTCGCCGTCGGCTACCGCTCGCTGGTCGACAACAAGCATCACGTCGCCCTGGTCAAGGGTGAGGTCGAGGGGACCGACGACGTGCTCGTCCGCGTGCACTCGGAGTGTCTCACCGGCGACGTGTTCCACTCGCTGCGCTGCGACTGCGGCGAGCAGCTCGAATCCGCGCTGGCGATGATCGAGGGCGAGGGGCGCGGCGTGCTCCTCTACCTCAGCCAGGAGGGCCGGGGCATCGGCCTGCTCAACAAGCTGCGGGCGTACAAGCTCCAGGAGGAGGGCCTGGACACGGTCGATGCCAACCTGCGGCTGGGGCTTCCCGCCGACCTTCGCGACTACGGGATCGGAGCCCAGATCCTCGTCGACCTCGGCCTGACCAGCATCCGCATCCTGACCAACAACCCGAAGAAGATCTCCGGGCTCGCCGGGTACGGGCTCTCGGTCACCGATCAGGTCCCGATCCAGCATCAGCCGAACCCCCACAACGAGGCCTATCTGAACGCCAAGCGCGAGAAGCTGGGTCACACGCTGCACCATCAGGGCCTGGCGCTGGACGAGGAGATGCTCCGCTCTGAGCAGCAGCACGACCGGAGGCGCGATGAGCGCTGAGGCCCGCGTCGCGCTGTGCGTGGCGCGCTTTTACACGGAGCTGGCGGACAGGCTCGAGGCGGGCGCCCGCGCGGCGCTCGAGGAGGCCGGAATCACCGAGATCGAGCGCTTCGACCTGCCCGGCGCGTTCGAGCTGCCGCTGGCCGCCAAGTACGCGGCCGAGTCGGGCCGCTTCGAGGCCATCGCCTGTCTCGGCGCCGTCATCCGCGGTGAGACCGACCACTACGACTACGTCTGCGCCGAGGCGGCCCGCGGCATCCAGCAGATCCAGCTCGAGACCAGCATTCCATGCGGTTTCGGAGTGCTCACGGTTGACACGATGGAGCAGGCTCTGGACCGGGTGCAGGGAGGCTCCAAGCGCGACACGGGGCGCCACGCGGTTGAGGCCGTGCTGGCCTCGCTGAAGGTCAAGGAGAGCCTGTCCGGGCGCCGGGGGCCGACGGGCTTCGCCCGGGTCTGACCCCGACGCCCAGGAGACGGTCAGGCCTCGACCGGCTGTCCCTCGTGCACGTGGAGCGAGATCTCGCCGCGGGCCGCGTCGTACTCGAACAGCTCGGCATAGCGTCCCCAGTCAATCGCCGTGTCGAGCTGCGCGCGCGCCTCGTCGTCGCTGTAGTAGCGGCGCAGCAGGTCCAGGAAGAATCCCTCCCGCAGGGCGCCGTCGGCCGAATGCAGGAGGGCGCGGTGGATCCGGCGCACCAGCGGCACCCGCGCCAGGGCGGCATCGCGGAAGAGCTGCTTCGATGCCTGGATGTCGGCCGCCGCGAAGCGCTCGCCGGTCTCGGGCGGTCGGTCATGATCCCGCAGATCTCGTCCACCAGGCCGTCGAAGTCGGCGGTGCGGCGGTCGCGCGCGCGCTCGATCCCGATCTCCGGGTACGCGCCGAGACCGGTCGCGGTCAAGGTCGTGTGCTGATAGGTGACGACCTCGGCCACGATCGAGGCGGCCGGCGGCGGTGATGCCGCCGGTGACGTAGGAGCCCAGGATCCCGGGGATGAACCGGGCCGCCGACTTGTGAACGCCGTGTCAACGGCGCGGCGTGCTGCGATGGGACGTAGCTGGCCCGGGCCGGCGCCCGTTCGAGCTCAGTCGCCCGAAGAGGCGTCTATACTCGGCCCGGCGATGCCAAAGGTCTGCCATGTATGTGCGCGTGGTCCTGCGTTCGGCAACAGCCGCAGCCACTCGATGGTTGCGACCAAGCGGCGCTTCGACCCCAACCTCCAGCGCGTCAGGATCGACGACGGCGGGACGCCGAAGCGGGTCTACGTCTGCACTCGATGCCTGAAGGCCGGCAAGGTCGCAAAGGCACGCTGATCACCGGGTGACCCCGGTGTCCGATCCCAGCATCGTCAGGTTCCGGGCCCTGGTGGAAGCGGGCCTGGCCGAGCTCGAGGCGCGCCGCGAGGAGGTCAACGACCTCAACGTGTTCCCGGTCGCCGACGGCGACACGGGCGACAACATGGTGCTCACGCTGCGGGCCGTGCTCCACGAGCTCGATCGCCTCACCGGAGCATCGGAGGAGCGCACGATCGACGAGATCGACCGCGATGAGATCGTCGCCTCCGTCGCCCGCGCGGCGCTGCTGGGCGCGCGCGGCAACTCCGGCGTGATCCTCTCGCAGCTCATCCGCGGCGCCGCCGAGGAGCTCGCCAGCCGGCCGGGCGAGCTGATCGATCCGGTCCTGATCAGCGCCGCGCTGGCTCGCGCCGCCGATCAGGCCTACGGCTCCGTGCGGGAGCCGGCGGAGGGCACGATCCTCACGGTCGTGCGCGAGATGGCCCATCGCGTGGCCTCCGAGGTCGCGCACATGGAGGACGCGCGGCTCGGGCCCGAAGCGACGGCGGCGGAGCAGAACGCGGTCGTCGCCGAGGTGATCGAGGGGGCGCTGGCGGCGGGCGAGGAATCGGTGCTGCGCGGCCCCGACCTGCTTCCCGTGCTGCGCGAGGCGGGCGTGGTCGACGCCGGCGGCTACGGGCTCACCGTCCTGCTGGCCGGGATCGTGGGCGCCCTGCGGGGGACCGCGCCGCCGCTGCTGGAGCACCACGCCCCGGCGCGCGTGACCCATCCGCAACACGCGTCCTCGACCTATCGCTACTGCACCAACTTCGCCGTCACCGGGTCTGATCTCGAGGCCCGCCGATTCGTGATCGAGCTCGAGCGCCTCGGCGACTCCGTGCTCGTGGTCGGCGACTCGACGACGCTGAAGATCCACGTGCACACCGACGACCCCGACCAGGCCACTGCGTTGTTCGCCGACGCTGGCTTCGTGTCGCACCTCGATGTCGCCGACATGCGGGCGCAGGTCGAGCAGCGGGACAAGCGGCTCGCGGCGCCGGCGGCCGCCGACGTGTGCGGCGTGCTCGCGGTCGCCACCGGCGAGGGCATGCGCGGGCTGTTCGAGAGCCTCGGCGTCAACGTGCTGGACGGCGGCCCGACGCTCAACCCGTCGACCTACGACCTGCTGGCGGCGATCCACGCGATCCCTGCCGAGCAGGTGGTGGTGCTGCCAAACAGCCCCAACGTCGTGATGGCGGCCGAGCGCGCGGCCGAGCTGTCGGACCGGACGGTGCGGGTGGTGCTCTGCCGCTCACAGCAGGCCGGCCTGGCCGCGGCGGTGAGCCTCGATCCCACCCGCTCGGCTGAAGCCAACGCGAATGCGATGACCGAGACGCTGCAGCGGATCCGCACGGGGGCCGTGGCCCCCGCCGCCCGCGACGACAAGCAGGGCAGGTTCCGCGAGGGCGACGCGATCGGGTTCGTGGAGGAGGAGATCGTGGCCTGGGGCAGGCCCCGGGACACGCTTCGCGGCGTGCTCGAGCAGCTGGCCGAGAACGCCGAGCTGATCACCTGCCTGCGCGGGGCCGAGGCGCCGTTGGACGATGAGACCGTGCACACGCTCGCGGCCGGCGAGGTCGAGTTCGAGCTGAGCCATGGCGGCCAGCCGAGCTACTGGTGGCTGCTGTCCGCTGAGTAGGCCGCCGGCGCTCCGCGGAGTCGGCCACCGGCTGTCCGCCCGAGCACCCCCCGCGCTGCGGCGCCCCGACCCGACCGCGGGGCCGGTCATCATCAACGGGCTGGATATGACCGCGACCGCGTTCGCCACGCCCGATCCACTCGCTGCCGACGAGCTCGACGTCGCGCCGGTCGCCTACCCGCATCCCTCGCGACTCGGGCGCCCGCTGAAGCTCGAGGGCGCCAAGAGCGAGCAGGCAGCTGAGACGCTGGGCCTGCGCACGGTCGGCGACCTGCTCGAGCATCTGCCGCGCGACCGCCGCGAGTCGCGCTCGGTCGCCCAGCTCGTCCCCGGGGAGACGGCGACGGTGGTGGTGGAGGTGAGGAGCATCGCCTCGCGGCCGGTGCGCCGCCGCGGGATGCGACCCTTGGTCGAGGCCGCGGTGGCCGACGACAGCGGGGTAATGAAGGCGACCTTCTTCAACCAGCCCTGGCTGGCGCAGCGCTATCCGCCCGGCACCCGGCTGCTGCTGCACGGAAAGTTCGAGGCCCGCAACCGGTTCCGCGTGCAGGCCCACGCCACCACCAGCGATGCCACCACCGGTGCTGCAGCGGTCGCCCACTATCCGGCGACCGAGGGGCTCAGCTCGACGGGGATCCACTCGCTTGTGCGCCTGCATGCGGGCACGATCGCGGACGTGATCGAGCCGCTGCCGGCGCGGCTGCGCGTGCTCGAGGCGCTGCCGGACCGGCCGGCCGCGCTGCGGGCGGCGCACTTCCCCGACGGCGATGACGATCAGGCGATCGCGCGCCGGCGGCTGGCCTTCGACGAGCTCCTGCTGATGCAGCTCGGACTGCTGCGGCGGCGCGCCCGCCGTCGCGAGGCGACCGCGGCGCCGGTGCTCGACGGCGAGCGCCAGCTCACCGCAAGGTGGCTGGGAGAGCTGCTCCCGTTCGCCCTCACCGGC
>JADGPN010000301.1 GCA_017882465.1 Solirubrobacteraceae bacterium | reverse complement strand
GCTGGCCGCGCGCGGCGTGGCGCCCGAGCGGATCAGCACCGAGGTGTTCGGACCGGCCGACGCGATCACGCCCGGCGTCGTCACCGGCCCCCTGCGATCACCGCATCCGCCGGCGGGCGTGCCGGGCGCGGGCCCATCGATCTCGTTCAGCCGCAGCAACCTGTCGGTCGCGTGGGATCCGTCCTTCTCGAGCCTGCTCGAGCTCGCGGAGGCCTGCGACGTCCCGGTCAGGTGGGCGTGCCGCACGGGCGTGTGTCACACGTGCGAGACCGGGCTCGTCAGCGGTGAGATCAGCTACCGGCCGGACCCGCTCGAACCGTCCGTTCCGGGCACCGCGCTGATCTGCTGCTCACAACCTTCCAGCGAGGTCGCGCTCGATCTATAGCGATCCTGAGGAGAAGCACGTGGAATTCCTAATCGAGTTCGGAAATCACGCTTCATCAGCGTCGGCGGACGCCAGGCCGGGGGCGTGATCTACGAGACGTCCTTCGTAGGATGACGACGACGCAGAAGGTCGTCCGAGGATCACCGCAGTCAGCCTCGCGGGCGTCTTCCACATCACGCAAGCAGCCATCCAGCAGATGGCCACTCAACGCAGTCGCTCCCGGGATCATCAGGACCCCGATGCACGACGCCGCTTCCTGTGACGGCGGTCGCCGGTCTTCATCCGTTCGGACGGCTCGGCGAGATCGATGAGGTCGTCGACGGGACTCTCTACCTCGAACGCGCCGCGTTCGTCAGGGGTGAGATGCTCCACATCGACCGCGGACAGTCGGCGGGCGACTGACCGGCGCTCAGAGCGCCAGGGCCACCGCGATCGACTCCTCAGCTCGCGGAATCGCCGACGTCTCGACGGGGCAGGTCCACATCAAGGCCTACGCCGTCTGAGATCGCTCATCGGGCGGCCGGGTCGTCTGGCCGACCTCGATGAGGTGGCCATCCGGATCGCGGATGTAGCAGCGGATCTCGGTCTCGCGCGGGATCGGCGGCGTCAGGAACTCGGCGCCCCGCGCGCTCCACTCCGAGTACACGCTCTGGATGTCCGCGACCCGGATGTTGAGGAAGCTACTGACCCGGTCCGGGTCGGGCGGCGTCTCAAGGATGACCGTCGGCTTGTCATCGGTAGGGCCGCCGCCCTCGTTGATGATGATCCAGCTGTTAGCGAGCGCGACGTACGTCGGCTCACCCGACCGGACCAGCTCGCCGCCGAGCACCTCGGTGTAGAAGCGCCGCGAGCGCTCGATGTCGTCCGAGACGATGAAGTGGGTCAGCGCGATCGGGTTTGGGTGGGGGAACTCCGCCATCGGTGCCTCTCTTGTCGTTGATCTCGCCCGGCGCTACGCGGGCGTGGCTTCTCGGTCGCGGCTCGGCAGGGCGTCGTGGAGTCCCCTGCGCGAGCTGATCCCCAGCTTGGTGAACACCTTGCGCAGGTGCCACTCGACGGTGCGGGGACTAAGGAACAGCTCCGCGCCGATCTCCGGATTCGTGTGTCCGGCTCGAGCGAGCTGCGCGATCTGTAGCTCCTGCGGCGTGAGGTCGTCACGGGTGTCGTCGCGGCGCTTGCGTACCTTCTCGCCGGTGGCCAGCAGCTCTCGCTGGGTACGGTCAGCGAATCCGTTCGCCCCCATCGAGGTGAAGATCTCGTGGGCGGCGCGAAGTTGTTCGCGCGCGTCGACCCGGCGGCCCTCGCGGCGCAGCCACTCCCCGTAGGTCAGCCGAGCGCGAGCCAGGTGCGCGACCATTCGCGTGTGGCCGAGCGACCCGATCGCCTGGCGGTGGAGTTCATCGACCTCGTCGCCCGTCTCGATCAGCGCACGGGAGTGGGCCTCCGTCCCGGTTGCCCAGGCGGTGCCGCTCGCGCGGCTGCGTTCCGATAGGCGATCGACGGCGTCCCGTGCGACCTCGTGCTGGCCGCTTCGAGAGGCGGCCTCGACAAGCTCGTAAAGCGCCCACGACGATGTTGCCATGTCGTCGGACGCCGCGGCCTTCGCGGCCGCATCCAGCGCGAGCTCGTACCGACCCAGGCCGTTGTGCAGGATCGCCGCCGCATAATCCGCGGCCGCGAGCGCACACCCTTCGCCTCGCTCGCGCGCGCCGCGCCTCATCGCGTCGACCAGCTCCAGGGCCATGGACGCCTGTCCGCGCCAAGCCGCGAGCCGAAGCGGAATGTACGGCAGGGTGTCGGCCCTCATCCCATGGCCGAGATCCTCGGCGTCTGTCACGAGCCGCTCCGCCTCGATGAGATCTCCCGCTTGGACGTGAAAGCCCGCGAGGTAGTCCAACGCGTACGGAAGCAAGATCAGCGTCCCCGTTGCCCGCGCGAGCGCCACCTGAGTGGACGCGAGCTCGAGCCACGCTGCGTCGTCCCACAGTTCCATCGCGGCGATGTTGAATGCGACGCACAGCCCGTCCGGGCGCGGTTCCTCGGCGCGATAGGCTCGCAGCGCCTCGGTCAATCGCGGCGCCGCAGCGGCGTAACCATCGGTTAGACGGGTGGCCAGCCCGACCAGTAACAGCTCCCGGGCCGAGAGCGGCTCGGGTCCCAACGGCGCCGAACGGGCTGTCCTTCCCACGCCGGCCATGTCTGTTCCGTTCGATAGGCCGCCAGCATAGATTGAGGCAAGCAGCGCCTCGAGATAAGTCTCCCGGGCGAGCTCGGCGTCGAGTGGCTCGAGCCGCCGTGCCGCGCTCAGCAGCAGCGGCGGGGCGTCACCCCCGCGTCGGAGGTCGAACGCGATCTGGGCGCGCGTGTGCTGCACCTGTGCCTTGCCAAGGTCGTCGAGCGGGCCTGCGTCGGCGAGCGCGAGCAGGGACTGAGCGGACGGGAAGTCCGCTGCTCTGGTTTTCGCGCGTGCGGCGGTGAGCGCGCGCGCTGCCCGGTCACCGGGTTCGGAGGTGAACGTCACCGCACGTTCTAGGAACGCTGCGGAGGCGGCGATGCCCCCGCGGCGCTGGGCCCGGCTCGCGCATTCGATTAACTCGGCGGCCACTTTCTCGTTCGGCGCGGTCACCGCGTGCGCTCGGTGCCAGGCCCGCCGATCTGGATCGGTCTCCGGATCGGTGGCGGCCGCGAGCGCGCCGTGAACGGCGCGGCGCTCCGCAGTCGGCGCGGCGCCATAGACCGCGGATCTAACGAGCGGATGGCGAAACCGGACCCGCGCTTCGATCTCGAGCAGCTCGGCCGCGGCCGCCGGCTCCGCCTCTGCGCGCGCAACCCCGAGCGTCTGAGCTGCTCGCCAAACGAGCGTCGCGTCACCCACAGGATCCGCCGCGGCCAGCAGCATCAATCGCCGCGTCGCCTCCGGCAGAGCGTCGACCCGCTGGCGATAGTGGTCCTCGATCTGGCCTGACAGGTCGGCCGCATCGGGGAGGGCGAAGCCACCGGCCAGCTCCGCCGCGACCATCCCCCGCGGCAGCTCCAGCAGCGCCAGCGGGTTGCCGCGCGTCTCGGCGACGATCCGGTCACGGACTCGTTCATCGAGAGGACCGGGAACGACGCTCGCGAGCAGCGCTCGCGCGTCCTCTTCATCGAGGCCTCCGAGCCTGAGCTCCGGTAGGCCAATCAGGTCGCGCTCGTCGCTCGGCTCCCGCACCGCGAACACGATCGCCACCGACTCGGCCAGCAGCCGTCGCGAGGCGAACGCTAGAACCTGGGCCGATGCGCCGTCCAGCCATTGCGCGTCATCGACCACGCACAGCAGGGGCCGTTCTTCTGCAACTTCGGCCAGCAACGTGAGCGCTGCGAGCGCGACCAGGAAACGATCGGGGGCATCGTCGAACGAAAGACCAAAGGCAATGCTCAGGGCGTTTCGCTGCGGCGCCGGGAGACCGTCGAGCCGCGACAGCATCGGCGCACACAGCTGGTGCAGCCCCGCGAAGGGCAACTCCATCTCCGACTCGACCCCAGCGATCTGAATGACCTTGAAACCGGCGGCCTCAGCGACCGCATGCCGTAGGAGCGCCGTCTTCCCGAGCCCCGCCTCGCCGCGAATGACCAGCACCCCGCTCTGACCCCCGCGGACGCGCTCAAGCAGCCGGTCCAGAGACTCGCGCTCACTGGTCCGGCCGCGGAACGCCGGTGGGCGCTGGCTGGCCATTTGGTCGAGAAGCGTAAAGGAGACGAGCTGGTTCGCCCGGCGGGCCTGCCCGTCCCCTGCAGCCGCCGCGGCGACCAGGCGATTCACGGGCGCGATGCGAGGGCCAAAGCGGGATCGTCAGGCCATCACAAACCGACGGAGTCAGCTCGATCACGACTACGCCGACGCCCCTTGCTGCTGCGACGCCGTCGAGCCTGGGTTCCCGGACGGCTGGTGAGCAACCCGACCTCCCGATCCTGATCCGCCCGAGCATCGACCTCCACTGGCTCGGGGAACGGAGTGCCGATCACCACGAGTTCTGGGAGCTTACCCTCGCCGTCGCGGAGAGCCCTGACATCCCCGAGATCGCAACGCCGGCCGGGACTACCGTCGCCGCGACCGGGACCGCCAACATCGACGATCTTGCCTCGTTCCTCCTGTCCGGATCGACACAACGGTGGACGGCAGACCAGGGACCTGACCCGGGTGTTGCCGGACGCGAGCAGGCGCGCCCAGAGACAACATCCCGTCACACCGTCATCCCCCTACGCGAAAAGCAGGAGCGCCATGACCTCAGCAACGAAGGCCGCGCAAGTCACGCTCAATCGAGTTACACCTTCACACTGTCGAGTCGTACTCGACAACCCGCCGTGCAACCTGATGGGTCCGGAATTCGTTCTGCAGATCCGAGAGATTGTCACGGCGCTGGAGAACGACGACCGAGTGAAGGTGGTGGTCTTCGAAAGTGCCGTCGACGGCTTCTGTCTGAATCACTCCGACTTCCTCGCGAACTTCGAGGATCTGACCAGCATCCCGCAGGGTCCGACCGGCCTCGAGGCATGGCCCGACGTGCTGGTGCGCCTGACGCGCGCCCCGTTCGTTTCGATCGCGCTGATCCGGGGGCGGGCGACCGGAAACGGCAGTGAGCTCGCGCTCGCCTGCGACATGAGCTTCGCGAGCCGAGAGAAAGCGCTCTTGTCGCACTTTGAAGTGGGCGTGGGCGTCGTCCCTGGTGGAGGGCCCATGGCGCGATTGCCGCGGGTCATGGGACGGGGACGCGCCCTCGAAGTGCTCCTGAGCGCAGACGACATCCGAGGCGCCGATGCCGAGCTCCTCGGCTTCGTGAACCGTGCGCTACCAGATGCCGAGCTGGACGATTTCGTCGACGCGCTGGCAACC
>JADGPN010000300.1 GCA_017882465.1 Solirubrobacteraceae bacterium | reverse complement strand
GCAAAGCGGTGCGATGCATGTGACCACGACTACGCGACGGGTCGGGGATCGCGAGTACAACGCGACGCTGCTGCGGCGCTCCTACCGCCAGGACGGGAAAGTCAAGAAGGAAACGCTCGCGAACCTCTCGCATCTCCCGGCGGACGCGATCGACGCGTTGCGGCGGGTGTTGGCCGGCGAGGCGTTGATGAGCGTCGATGACGCGTTCGAGATCGAGCGCTCGCTCCCGGCCGGGCACGTCACGGCTGCGTTGGCGATGGCGCGGCGGTTGGAGCTCGCGAAGCTGTTGGATCGCTCACCATGCCGGGAGCGGGACTTGTGCATGGCGATGATCCTCGGACGGGTGATCTGCCCGGGATCGAAGCTCGGAACGGTCCGCACCCTCGGCCAATCGACGCTCGCCGGCGAGTTGGGGGTTGAGGGCGCGGATGAGGATGATCTCTACGCGGCGATGGACTGGCTGCTTGAGCGTCAGTCGCGGATCGAGGATCGTCTCGCCGCGCGTCACCTCGCGGATGGTGAGATGGTGCTCTATGACGTGTCCTGCAGCTATTTCGAGGGCCGGACGTGCCCGTTGGCGAAGTTGGGGTACTCGCGGGATGGGAAGCGTGGCCTGCCGCAGATCATCTACGGATTGTTGTGCGACATGGCGGGCCGGCCGGTCGCGGTCGAGGTGTTCACCGGCGAGGTGCACGACGACAAGACGTTGCCGTCACAGATCACGAAGGTGAAGGACCGGTTCGGTCTCTCGCGGGTGATCGTGGTCGCGGATCGCGGGATGGTCACCAAAGCGAACATCGAGCTGCTCGACCAGGCTGACGGGGTTGACTGGATCACCGCGCTGAAAGCCCCGACGATCAAGAAACTCGCCCGCTGCGGCGTGTTCCAGCCGTCTCTGTTCGACGAGCAGAACCTCGGGGAGATCACCGACGTCGACGAGTTCCCCGGCGAGCGGCTGATCGTGTGCCGCAACCCATTGGTCGGCGCGCAGCGCGCCCGCAAGCGCGACGAGTTACTGGACGCGACCGAGACCGACCTCGCCGAGATCGCTCACCGCGTCACGCACGGCACCCTTCAGGGTGCCGATCAGATCGGGCTGGCGGTCGGCCCGGCGCTCAAGCGCTACCGGGTCAAGAAGCACTTCCAAATCACGATCACCGACACCACGTTCACCTACACCCGCGACAGCGCCGGGATCGCCGCGGAAGCGGCACTGGACGGGTTCTACATCCTGCGGACCAGCGTCACCGAGACCGACCTCCCGAGCGGGGATGTCGTGCGCGCCTACAAAAACCTCGAACAGGCCGAAAGAGCATTCGGGTCACTGAAAGGCCCCGACCTGCAAATCCGCCCGATCCATCACCACCTCGAGGACCGCGTCCGCGCGCACGTGCTCATCAGCACGCTCGCCTACTACCTCACCTGGCACCTCAAAGCCGCGTGGAAACCCCTGCTGTTCACCGACGAACAGCGGCCCGTCAGCCCCGACCCCGTCGCAAAAGCAGTCCGCTCCCCCGCCGCCGCGCGCAAAGCGCAGACCAAGCAGACCAGCACCGGGCAGCCCGCGCACAGCTACCGCACGCTCCTGGCCGAGCTCGCGACCCAAACCCGCAACACCACCCGCCTGCACGGCCACACCGCCACCTTCGAGAAACTCACCCAGCCAACCGCCCTCCAAGCCGAAGCGCTCAAACTCGTCGAACACGCCCCAGTCCTCACTCCGTAGACACGACCCGAACACCCCAAACCGCCCAAAAACCCAGGCAACGAACCAGATTCCGCTACCCCACCACCGGGAACTTCGGATTAGCCCACATCATTTCAATGACTCCTCCGAGATCGACGAGCACCATGAGGGCCGCAGCCTCCGCGACCAACTTCTGGCCCGTCCCACGAAGCGGCGCTCCGCGACCGCGGCGCCCTGCTTTCCTCACCCCACCCGCCTCTCGCTGACGCCGCCGAGAAGTCTCAAAATGCGCGGCACGCAGGCCGCGGACGACGTGAGCCGCGAGCTCAGGATAGGTCTTTAACGGGCTCGTCAAGCTCATAGATCGCCGCCAGGTCTTGGTCGGCGAGGTGCGGGCCGGCGGCCGTGAAGCGCTCGAGAACCGCGTCCAGCAGTGGCATCGTGGCTCGGGAGCTTTTCTCAACCTCGCGTACGAGTTCTAGGTCCTTGATGGCAAGCCGGACTGGAAAGCCGGCCGGGTAATCATGGCGCCCCATCTCGTCAAGTTTCTGCAGGGCGTAGGCGGAGCCGAGCGGCCCGCCGTCGAGGAGCGTGATGAACTGCTGCTGGTCCAGGCCCATGGCCTGGCACAGGTGCATCGACTCTGCCAGTGCGGCGACCATGGTGATCATCCAGTGGTTGGTGGCCAGTTTCAGTCGTGACCCCATCCCGGCTTTCCCGACCCAGAGCACCCGCGAGGCCAGCGCGTCGAAGATCGGCTCGACCGCGGCGTGCGTGGAGTCAGGTCCAGAGGCCAGGATCGTCAGCTGGCCCTCCTCGGCGGGGTGAGTGCTGCCCGAGACGGGCGCGTCGACCAGCCTGACCCGGTGTGCCTCAGCCACCTGCGTCAGCTCGTCTGCCTCAGCCGCCCCCACGCTGCTCATCTGCAACCAGATGGTGCCCTCAGGCCAATCGTCGAGCAACGGCTCAACCAAATGGCGGATGACCTCCGCGGTGGGGAGCATCGTGATCACAACCCCGGCGCCGCTGATTACCTCGCTGGGCTCTTCAGCTGGCTGGCCACCACGGCGCTCGAGATCGCGAAGATGCTCAGCGTTGCGGTCCCAGGCGATGACTGCGATGTCTTGATCGAGAAGTCGATGGGCCATCGCGGAACCCATCAGGCCGACGCCCAGCAGCCCGACGCGAACCTTCTCCTGACTGGCCTCGGCATTCATTCGCCGCCCGCGATGATCCCACAAACGCGTCGGAAAGCCAGCCAATTGGGCGATCGCCGCTCGGCAAGCGCCGCCGGGGCTCGCGGCGCCGGCCAAGAACATGGCGTCGACACGGGGACCAGGCGATACGAGGGCGTGGGCTGCTGAGTTGCATGGTCGCTGGATCGCCGAGAAGAGGCTGGTGGCCGAGGCGATAATCGGGGGCGATGAAGGCGTCCAGCGACGATGCCAAGCCGCATGGCGGCGCGGCCCCGACGGCCGGTTCGTCGGCGTGGGCGCCGTTTCGCTCCCCGGATTTCGCGCGGATGGCGTCGGCGCAGTTCGTGAGCAACATCGGTAGCTGGATGCAGACGGTCGGCGCTCAGGAGCTGATGCTGACACTGACGACGTCAGCGACGATGGTGGCTTTGATTCAGACGGCCGCGGGCCTTCCGGTTGTCCTGCTCTCCGTGCCGGCGGGCGCGATCGGTGATCTCGTCGACCGTCGCCGGCTGCTGATCGCCTCGCAATCGTTCATGCTGATCGCGGCCCTGCTGCTGGCTGGGCTGGCGTTTGCCGGGCTCCTGACGCCGTTGATTCTGCTCGCACTGATCTTCGCGGTTGGGATCGGGCAGACGCTGACCTCACCCGTGTGGCAGACGCTCCAGCCCGAGCTTGTGGCGCCGCAGGACCGCACGCAGGCGATCTCGCTCGGTGCGGTCAACATGAACCTCAGCCGGGCGATCGGTCCCGCCCTGGGCGGGGCGCTGTATGCGGCGAGCAGCGCCGCGGTGCTGTTCTTGGTCAACGCGCTCAGCTTTGTGCCGGTCATCGGCGCGGTCGCTCGCTGGCGGGGCCGCCCGCGGCCGGCGAGCGCTGTCGCGCGCGAGCACGTCGTTGAGGCGATCCGCGCCGGAGCGCGTTACGTCGCCGGGAGCCCGGCGCTGCGCGTGATCCTGCTGCGGGCCGGGTTGTTCATGTTCTTCGGCAACTCGCTCTGGGCGCTGCTGCCGATCGTCGCGAACACGCGGCTGCATCTCGGCTCCGGCGGTTACGGGCTGCTGCTCGGTGGTGTGGGCATCGGAGCGGTCGCAGGCGCGGCGGGGCTGCCGCGCCTGCGCGGGCGCGTGAAGACCGGAGCCCTCATGACCAGCGGCACGCTCGTGTTCGCCGCCGTCACGCTGGCACTGGCCTACGTGCGTATCACTGCGCTGGCCGGGCTGGTGCTCGTGATCGGCGGCGTTGCGTGGATCCTCGTGCTCTCGACGCTGACCTCCCAATATCAGTCCACGCTGCCCGGCTGGGCCAAGGCGCGCGGCATGTCCTACTTCCTGGTGATCTTCCAGGGCGGCGGCGCGGTCGGTAGCGCCGTGTTCGGGGTGATCGCGCAGAACGCGGGGCTGACCGAGGCGCTGCTCGCCGCCGCGATCGGACTTGCGCTCGTCGCCGTGACTGGCATATGGCTCCCGTTCAAGGCGATCTCGCCTAACGACCTGCTGCCGGCCGGCGACTGGCCAGCCCCACACCTGGCCGACGCGGCTGCGACCCATGGGCCGGTGCAGGTGACGGTCGAGTATTGGCCGAGGCCGGGCGCGAGCGAGACCTCGTCGATGCGCTCTACGCCGGGCGCCACGCCCGACGGCGCACAGGCGCGATCAGCTGGCGCGTGTGGCGCGACGCGGCCAATCCCGGCCGCGTCCTGGAGCAGTTCGTCGTCGGCTCCTGGGAAGAACACCTCCGCCAGCACGAACGCGTCAGCATCCGCGACCAGCAGCGCCTCGACGAGATCAAGGCGATGACCGACCCAAGTCAGCCCACCACCGTCACCCACTGGCTGGCACCCCAGCTCGACCGCAACGCACCAACCACGCGTTCCGACGCGTCCGACTGACCCAGAGCTGTCGACCAAGCCCAGGTTTGACGCTCACCAGCGCACCACGTTCGACGGAGCAACGGCCGCGCGATCGAAAGAGTCACCACGGAGAATGAGCGCCAGGGAGCGCTCGTTCCTTGCCACCGATGACGCCTGAGCCTCCTTACGCGAACGACCCGGCATCTGCGCGGCACCACCGACCGCCCTGCAACGCGCGGATGGCGGGTCCTGCGTCCGCGCCCCGAGCCCGTCAGTGATGGGTTCATCCCTTCTGCTGTACGTGCAGAGCCGGGCATGTGCTAATCGACTGTGCTGGCTAGCGCTCCGGATATGTAGCGAGTCCTGGCCGCGATTATGATCGCGGCCAGGACTCCGTGGTTTCGGTGATGTTGTCGCTTGTCCCGTCAGTCGGCGCCGAGGACTTTGAAGTTCGTGTTGACGAAGATGTGGTGGGGCCAGTTGACGCCGATGTTGTGGACCTCGTACTCGCCGTTGCTCAGCTTCACGACACGGTCG
>JADGPN010000299.1 GCA_017882465.1 Solirubrobacteraceae bacterium | reverse complement strand
CCGCTGGTTCGCGCTATCCGGATGTCGGGAGCGTACTCGCCGGCGCCGAGGCCCTTCTCAGCATTGGAAGGGCCGCGAGCAAGACGCGCGAGGCGGCGGGCGCTAATTCTGGGCCGCGGGTGGTCATGGCGGCGCGGGACGGCCGGCCGCCCGTAGTCGATGAGCTGGCCGGACGCCTTCGCCGAGTCGGGCGCGACCGACTGCCCGTCGTGATGGTGGTGGATGACGCCCACGACGCCGACGAGAGTCTCGCTGCGCTCTTAGAGCAGGTGTTCATAGGGCCAATGCCGGTCGGCATGCTGTGCCTCTGCACCGCTTGGCCCGAGCGGCTCGCGCAGCAGACGTGCCAGGAAGGCTCCTTCGGGCACTGGTTGTCCCGTGCCGTCGAGCGCTTTCCCGACCGGATCACGTGGGTCCCGCTCGACCGCCTGCCCGACGATGCGATCGGGAGACGGGCGATTCCACAGCGACGCTCGCGCGTTACGGGCTGCGGCGCGAGCGCGACCAGCCCGCGCTCGCGAAGCTCGCTCCCGCCGAGGCCGTCGACGCGGTGCGCGGTGAGACGGGAATGAACGCCGCGAGCGCATCGGAGCTCTTGGGGTTGATCGCGCTGGAAGGGATGGCGGTCGCGCGCTGCCTGCTCGCGCGGCTCACGCGCGACCCAGCACCCCCCGGCGAGAACACCGAGCGTGATCTCGCGGGCGCCCGGCACGCCGCCGAACTGCGCGACCTGGCCGCCGAGATCGCCGCCGGGATCCATGATCAGCCAGCGGCGGCACCGAACGAGGGCGCCCGGGAACGCGAGCCGCTCGACCAGCCGACCGGGCACCCAGCCGGTTACCGACGGCGAAGCTCTGCGAAACCCATGCGCGGGCGTGTAAAGCGCCGTCCGCTCATGTAGAAACGACGGTCGAATGACAGCAGCTGCGGGCTTCGGCTCCGGCGCGCGGTCTGAGCGGTCGGCCACTCGAAAGAACGCCCTTTCCACGGAGTACCCCGCGCTCCAAGTCCAGCGGTGATCGGATATGCGTTTGGAAATTCGGGTTGAAAACCTGGGTAGGAAACGTCCGAACTGACGGAGAGTGCCCCGGACAGCGCCGCAGGTCAGAAATTCGCTGCCGCAGGCGTGCAAGGGCTGAAACCACTTGGCGTGTGCCGTCGGGCTTGGGGCTGAAGCTAATGGAGGAAGGTCTAACTGCCGATAGACAACCGACATGTCCGTTCAGCCTCAGCGCCGCGAGCACGGTGGGTCTTTGCCGCTGATGGTGGTGGTGCCGTCGCCGAGTGCCCCGGCGTCGTTGACGCCCCAACAGTCGACGCTACTTGGTATGCGCGAATCCGCCGGGTCGGCCAAGCACTCTGCTCGGACCGCCCGGTCTTATACCTCGACGGGAAGGTCAACATGAGCATGAGTGCGCCGGTTGGTCCGGCAGTCATCGAACACGAGGTTCGCGTCGCGGCGACGCCGGAGCAGCTTGCTTTGGCTGTAACGACCGAGGAAGGGCTGTCAGGCTGGTATAGCGCCGGCATGACGGCGTCGCAGTCGGATGCTGTGGTGGGCTTCCACGCTTCCCACCATCCGGTCTTCGAATGGTCTGTTGCCCGGCCTTCGGTTGGGGAAATCGTGTGGACCTGTACCACGGGTCCGGGTCGATCGGTCGGCACGCAGGCGATCTACGCGTATTTCCCTGCGGGGGATGGGCGCACGACGGTGCGCTTGACGCACCTCGGGTGGGCGGAGGACGACGACGCGTTCCGCCGATGCAACACCCTCTGGGGTGCGTTGCTGTTCCAACTGCAGCGCTATCTGGAGACGGGCGAGCGGCGCCCCGTTTTCGGTTAAGGGGTAATACGTGACCTCCCACTTCCAATCTCCGTCCACCCGCCAGAGCTCGCGGCCTCGACGGATCGTCGTCGGCATGACCGGCGCGAGCGGCGTCGTGTATGGCGTGCGACTGCTCGAGGTGCTCGGGTGCGTGGATGACGTCGAGACTCACCTGGTGATCAGCGGATCGGCTCGCCGGACACTGAGGCTCGAGACCGACTACACGGCCAAGCAGGTCGCCCTGCTCGCCGATGTGACCTACCGGGTCGGCGACATCGGTGCCGCGCTGGCGTCGGGCTCGTTTCGCACGGACGGCATGGTGGTCGTGCCATGCACGGTCAAGACGCTCTCGGGTATCGCGAACTCGTATGCCGAGAACCTGCTCCAGCGCGCCGCCGATGTCACGTTAAAGGATCGCCGGCCGCTGGTGTTGGTCGTGCGCGAGACGCCGTTGCACCTCGGGCACCTGCGGCTGATGGCCCAGGTGACTGAGATGGGGGCGATCGTGATGCCTCCGGTGCCTGCGTTCTACCACCGTCCCGAGCGAATTGAGGACATCGTCGACCACACGGTCAGCCGGCTTCTCGACCTGCTCGGCATCGAGCTTGAGGAGGACCTAGTGCCCCGGTGGTCGGGCGGTTCAGACCTCGAGCGGGAAGCCGTATCCCCCGTCGTCGTCGGCGCCGCGCCGGCGTGGACTTGAGGAGGAATCAGATGCGACAGCAGAGCCTTCCCGAGTTCGTCGACGCGTTAGAAGCCGCCGGCATGCTGGTGCGTGTCAGCGAACCCAAGCGGGTCGACGAGCTGCCGCAGGTGATGGAGGACCATCCAACCACAGCGGTGCTCGTCGAGAACGTCGAGGATTGCGAGTTTCAGTTCCTCGCCAACGCGTACTCAAACCAGGACCAATACGCCTGGGCGATGGACTGCACGAAGGCCGAGACCGGCTTGAAGATGGACGCGGCCGCTCAGGGACGGGTGAAGCCGGTGATCGTCGAGACGGCACCGTGCAAGGACGTGATCCTCACCGGCGACGACGTCGACATGACCATCTTCCCAATGTTCCTGCACCACGAACGGGACGGGCAGTCCTACTCAGACGACAACCTGGTCGTCAGCAAGGACCCTGACACGGGCACCTACAACTGGGGCTTCTACCGCAGCATGTACCGCAGCCGCAACGAGCGGAATCTCGACATGACGTGCACCTCGCACCGGACTCGGCTCAACGCCATGGCCGCGGCAGCCAAGGGACAGAACCTCGAAGCGGCGATCGTGATCGGAGCGCCGATCCTCGACAAGCTGTCCGCTCTCAAGGGCTTTCCCCCGGACGTCGACGACTTCGAGGTGCTTGGCAGCTTCTACGGCGCGCCGGCCGAGCTCGTGAAGTGCGAGACGATCGACGTCCTCGTGCCCGCCAACGCCGAGATCGTCCTCGAGTGCGAGATCATGGCCACCGAGGGCTGGACCCACGACGAGGCCCCGTTCGGAGAGTTCACCGGCATGTACGGAGGTGGCCTCAAACACAACCCAAGGGTGGTCGTGAAGGCCATCACTCACCGCAAGAACGGCATATATCAATACGCCACGATCGGCTGCGGCCATCCGTGGTTCACCGACAACATGCTGCAGCTCCCGGCAGTCGAGGCCGACATCTTCGGCGCCCTGAAGGACTCCGCGTTGGACGTCCTCGAGGTGCGGGCGGACGCCGGCGGGCTCTCGAACATGGTGTACGCCAAGATCAAGAAGCAGGGGGCCGGCGACGGCAAACAGGCGCTTGCCGTGATGCTCGGCGCCTCGAAGATGGCCATCCCGAAGCTGGCATGGGTGTTCGACGAGGACGTCGACATCTGGGACGACAACAAGGTCAAATGGGCGATGGCGTTCCGCTATGACCCGATCCGCGACACGATGATCCTGCCCGCGATGAACACCATGACCGTTGACCCGACGATCGCCAAGGACGACCCGCCCGCGACAATCTCGAAGATCGGCTTCGACTGCACGATTCCCTGGGGCGACCAGTACACCCGCACCGACTTCGACGGCAGCGAGCCCTACGTACTCGGTGAACCTCCGCCAGAGTCGACGCCGATGAGCGAGGACGAGCTGACCGCGGCGATGGGCAGCTTCGTCCGCGTCCAACCGAGGTCGTGGAAGGAGATCCTCGAGGAGTACATCGGGCAGAACTACCGCGACGTGTACCGAGCGTTCGGGAATCTGCGCCACGAGCTCGGGCGAGTGATGGAACCGCCCTACTACCCCTACACCTTCTCTGACACCGACTTCGTCGGCGACGACGAGCCCGCGCCGCCGACCCGCACCCACCACCTGCACCCGCTCGCTTGACATCCACGCCGCGCGGGCCGAGCAACATTTGACGTGACCGGGAGGCAGACCTCTACGAACCGACGGCGCGACGCTATTCGGCGGCTTCGCCTCGTGCCACGTCGTTGGCCTTCGCGGGCAGCCACGTCCCGCCGACGAGAACTCGCTGCCGTCGTCGCGCCCAGGCACTCATCTGATACCGGAGCCCGACCCTGCTGATGCCGACCGAGTGCTACGCCGCCGGAGCGTTCACCAGCCCCACCGCGCAACGCGACTCCGCTTCGATGACTAGAGCCGCGAGTCCCTGCGGTTCCCACGATCGCCCCTGGCGGAGTGGACGTCCGAAAGTCTCAGATTCGAAGTATGCCGCGCGGATCGAGTAGGACCGGACCGTCAGCCCGGTTGGGATGAGCGGCGCGGCATCGGTCGTTTTGTGACGATCTGAGGATGCTGAAGCCCAGCTGAAAAACATTGGCGCTTACAGGCAATAAGTCATAACTCAAATTAGCGGTGTTTCCACGGCACCCGCGTGGCGCTGTAGGTGCATGCGCGCTCGAGTCGTAGGGCTTGGCGTCTGGTTGGCTGGACGATTTGGCGGTTGTGCTCAAGTAGCGGTGTTCGGTGCCGATGGGTTTGGATGTCCGCAGATGGATCATCATCCGGCGTGCGTCGGCCGGCTCTCGGGAGGATTCGATGAGTGTCGAGGCGGTGGATTTATCGGCGGTCGGTCGGGTCGCGGCGCGTTCGGTGATGGGGGCGGTCATCCTCGTTGATGCCGACTCGGGGGTCGTGTTCGCGGACGGGGTTCTGCTGGAGCGGTGCGGTTATCGCGCTGGTGATTGGCTGGGGCGGCCGATTTTCGAGGTGTTTGCGGGTGGGTTATTGGCTGGGTTGGAGTCGCATTACCGTGCCGCGTTTTTGGGTGTAGAGCAGGAGTTCGAGTTTTGCTCGGACGATGGGCAGGTCGTGTATCGGGCGCAGATCGTGCCTGTTTGCGGCGAGCATGGTGTGATCACGTCGGTGGTGACGGTGCTGGACGACATGTCCGGGCGTCCGGGAGTGATCGAGCAGCGATCGAACGGGGTGACGCTGCTGGGGGATGCTGAGCGGCTGGCGCTGGTCGC
>JADGPN010000071.1 GCA_017882465.1 Solirubrobacteraceae bacterium | reverse complement strand
GGGCGGTGCCGGCGGGCTCGAGCCCGCCGGCACCGTTTCGGGGCTCTAGAAGATCCGCACCGCAACCTCGGCGGGAGCATCGAACAGCTCGTTCAGCTCATCGTCGAGCTTCACCAGCGTCAGCGACGCGCCCGCCATGTCAAGCGACGTGCAGTACTCGCCGACGTAACTGCGCGTGACCTCAATGCCGCGATCGGCGAGCCGCTGATGGGCGTGGCCGTACACGATGTAGAGCTCGGAGATCGGCGTGCCGCCGAGCCCGTTGATCATCAGCGCGACCTCGTCGCCGGACCCGTAGGGCAGATCTGACACGACCGCTTCGAGGAGCTCGTCGATGATCGCGTTGGCGTTGGCGAGCTTCTCGCGCCTGCGGCCCGGCTCGCCGTGGATTCCGACTCCCATCTCCATCTCGTCTTCGCCGAGCTCGAACAGCGGCGAGCCCTTGGCGGGCGGCGTGCACGAGGTCAGCGCCATGCCCATCGTCCGTGTCACCGAGTTCACGCGTTCGCCGAGCTTGACCAGCTCGTCGAGCTCGGCACCCCGCTCCGAGGCGGCGCCGACCGCCTTGATGACGAAGAAGTTGCCGGCGACTCCGCGGCGGCCGACCGTGTACGTCGAGTCCTTGACGGCCACGTCGTCGTCGACGATCAGCGTTGCGATCTTGATGTCCTCAGCCTCGGCGAGCTCGCGTCCCATGTCGAACGACATGCGGTCGCCGGTGTAGTTGTTGATGATGTGCAGCACGCCCTTCTCACTGCGCATGAGCTTCGTCGTCTCGTAGACGTAGTCCGACGGAGGTGCGGAAAACACGTCGCCCGGACAGGCGGCGTCGAGCATGCCCTTGCCGACCACCATCACGTGCGCGGGCTCGTGACCCGAGCCGGACCCCTGCACGATCGACACCTTGTCGTCCCGTGGCGCGTCGGCGCGCATGATCAGGTTGTACTCCGGGACGTAGCGGAGCGTTCCCGGATTGGCGAGCTCGATTCCCTTGAGCATTTCCGGAACGAACTGCTGGGGGTCGTTGACGAACTTCTTCATCAGAGCTCCTCTCTCGTGACCTGCATTGGTTACCGGTCGTGCGGATCAGGCCGGTGCAAGCGCCGCCCTTCCGCGGTCCCCTGCTCGCCTGAATGGCTCAGGCCAGCTCCAGTCCCGCCTCTCGCCACGCCTTGGTGACGGCCTCGAACATCACGGCAACGCCGATCGCGCCGGCGTCAACGGAGTCTCGGCTGCGCTCGCCGGTGTAGGCAGCCCGGCCCCGCTGCGCGACCATTCCCTTAGTCGCCTCGGCGCTCTCGCGCGCCTTCGCCGCCGCCCGCTCAAGCGCTGCGCCGGCCCCCTCGCCCAACGCCGCCTCGAGCTCGTCCACGGCTGGGACGAGCGCGTCGAGCAGCGTCTTGTCGCCGAGGTCGGTGCTCCCGCGCTGTTTGATGCCCTCGATCGCGGCCCGCAGCGCGGCGATAACGTCGGCGCCGCCGGGATCGGTGACGTTGGTCAGAACGCCGCCCGCGCGCAGGAACGCGGTTCCCCAGATCGGTCCGGAGGTGCCGCCGATCCGCTTGCTCAGTGTGACCGCGGTCCTCTTGAGCAGGCCGCCGACGTCGCTGTACTCCATCGCGTCCCAGTCGCCGAGCACGACCTCGAAGCCACGGGCGAGCGAGTAGCCGAAATCGCCATCACCAACCACGGCGTCGAGCTCGCAGAAGTAGGTCTCGTTGCCGACCGCGGTCTGGGCGATCACCCGTACGACCAGCTCCGCCTGGCTCAACGCCGTCTTGCTCATACGGCCTCCTTGTCGAATAGGGGTTGGGTTCGGCACGCGTTTAGATCGGCGAGGGAGATCAGATCGCCGGGCTCGGCGGCACTGCGATTGGCGAGCACCCTCGCGGGCTCGCCTGGGTCGCCGAGGCTAGTCACGACGAGGACTGCTTCGTGCATGTCTTCGTCGGCCGTGTAGCCGCTGACGGTCACCACGCAGCGCAATCCGGCGGCGACGGCCGCGAGCAGCCCATTGCGTGAGTCCTCGATCACAATCGCGTCCTCGGGGCCGATCCCGAGCCGGGCGAGCGCGAGCTTGTAGATCGCCGGGTCAGGCTTCTTGGCCGCTACGACGTCCCCGGCGAACACCTCGAACCGCGCGGCGCCGGCCGCGCCGACCGCGTGCTCAAGGACGGCTCGGACCGACTCCTCCGCTGATGTTGAGGCGACCGCAAGCGTCCACCCGGCCTGCAACGCCTCGTCCGCGATCCGGGCGATCCCCGGCCGCGCCGGAAGCCCGCCCGCGCGGACGATCGCTTTGTATCGCGCCGTCTTGCGCGAGTGCCAATCGGCGAGCATCTCTCGCTGGCCGTCGCCGTCGGTTGCAAGGCCGTGCTCGTGCACGAACTCGTCGGTCAGCAGCGAGGCCATCCGCTCCTTACCGCCCCCGATCTTGAGTTTTACGCCGTACTCTTCCTCGGACCAGCGCACCGGCAACCCAACCTCGGCGAACGTTTCGTTGAAGGCTGGACGGTGGCCGTCGCGCTCGGTGTCGGCGAGCACGCCGTCGCAATCGAAGATCAGCGCGGGCACGCGGTCAGCCGGCGGTTGCCGAGAACGTCCGCGCCCGGCCCGCGGACCCGAAGATGCCAATGTGGTACTCGGCCATCGTCTTGACGGCTGCTCGCACGTGGGAGAGCAGCGACGGCGGATCATGCTTGCCCGGATTTGCGTCCAGGTACTCCCGGTGCGCGTCGACGAACGCGATCTTCAGTGCCGTCGAGATGTTCACCTTCGCGCAGCCGCGCGAGATCAGGTCGAGGAACTCCTCCTCTTTCAGTCCCGTGCCGCCGTGCAGCACCATCGGGATCGGGTGCAGCTCGACGAGCTCGGTGACCCGGTTGGGCTTGAGCTCGGGGGCGTGCTTGTAGAGGCCGTGCGCGGTCCCGATCGCCGGCGCGAAGCTGTAGACCCCGGTCTCCTCGATGAACCGCGCGGAGACCTCGACCGGATGAACCGCGCCGGCCTCGTCGGAGCCGACGTCGTCCTCGACCCCGAGGACGGTCTCGATCTCGCCCTCCACCTGGGCCCCGTAACGCTCGGCTTCGGCCACCACCTCGACAGTCTGGCGGGTGTTCTCGGCGACATCGAGCGCCGAGCCGTCGAACAGGACCGAGTTCCAGCCGGCCCGCAGGCACGTCGTTATCCATTCACGGTCGGGGCAGTGGTCAAGGTGCAGCGACACCGGCACCGGCACCTCGTCCGCCCGCGCGCGCCACATGCTGTAGAGCGGCCTCGCCCCGATCGACTTGACCGTCTTCAGCGATGTCTGCACGATGAGCGGCGACTCGAACTCCGTCGCCGCGGAGAGCACCGCGTCGAGGCTGAGGTCGTCGACGATGTTGATCGCCGCGACGCCGTAGCGCTCCGCGAACGCCGGATCGAGAATCTGACTGATCGGCACAACGGGCATCCACAACCTCCCTCTATGGGCCCCAGCTATCACCTCCGGAGGCAGTCCGGCGCTGGGTCGTCAAGAACAGACTACCGGTTGAGTTCGAGCAGCCGGGATGCGGGTACCGACATCGGCGCGCTCTGCACAGAAACCATGAATCCCGTGCGCTGAATGGTGGCTGGCCGCGGCGCGGTGAGCTGATCCGGTCGACGCTCGCGTCCATGAAGCGCATCCCGGCGGTGGTCGTTTCGAGTCGCCGGCTGAGGGCCGTCTGATCTCTGATCGAACCCGTTGGTAATCGCCATGGTCCTGCCGAGGCGATCCGCGAGGGCTTCGAATTCCACGCGCTGAGCCCTCAGCAACGGCAGCGAATTGTTCCGCGACGGTCGACGAAGGCGACCCAGCCGGCCGTGCAGGACCGGCCGGACCCAGAAGCGCAGTGATCGGTGCTCTCGCGGGGTCGCGGCGTAGCGCGGATCGCGTCGAGGATCGCGAGGACGGCCAGCAGGCCGGGGATGACAGACAGCAGGATCCCGGTCCACGTGCCGATCAGCGACACCGGGGCCAGCGCGAGCAGCGGACCCTCACGGAACCGAGGTTGTCCATCATCCGCTCAAAGCCGTACGCGCGGCCGTGCGCGGAAGCGGAAACGGTGTCGGTCAGCAGCGCGTTGCGTGAAGGAACACGAAGTCCGCGGGGCGCCCAGGCGCCTGCGAGAGCGCGCCGACCTGCCATACCGACGTCGCCACACCTAAAGGCCCCCGTCAGCCACTCGTCTTCGTTCTCCGTGTCCTGCACGGCCTGCGTCGGAGACATCGCTCGGCAGGCTACGCGGAAGCTGTCCCACGGCCGCCTTGGCTAATAGGAGAAGCCTCGGCCGGTCACAGCGGGGCTCCCGATAGTGCTCCTGTGGAACGAATCCGGGCACGTCGGCCGGCGCTCGGCGCCGGCCGTGTCGGACACCCGGTGCCGTTCCGAAGCGTGTCTGTCGAGTGCCTCGATTCGAACTCGTCGAGCGTGGCGGTCTCTATATCAAGGTCGCGCCTCCGGTCGAAGGACGCGAACGTTTGCGGGGGCGGCTCGCACACCGACTGTCTGGCCTTCGGCGATCGGAGGCTGACCGTTGTTCCCGGGTTCGGTTTGGATCGTGAACCGGGTGAGTCGGATGAGAAGTCTGCCGTGGTCGTGGCGGACGCTGATGACGTTGTCGGTGAGGGTGCTGGATTCGGGGTCGGCAACCTCAAGCTCCCATGGTTGGACGACGACTTGAACCGGGCCGCGGGCCGGGGTGGAGCTGGCCAGTTCGCCTCCTCCGGTGAGCTGTACGGTTGATCCTGATGGGCACGGCGTGGCGGTTCCCTGCAGGACGTTGGCGCCGGTAAGCGCGGCGACCATCGCGTTGGACGGGCTGCGTAGCAGCCCGGTGGGCGGTCCGAG
The DNA here is from genome assembly GCA_017882465.1 of Solirubrobacteraceae bacterium. GTDB lineage: Bacteria > Actinomycetota > Thermoleophilia > Solirubrobacterales > Solirubrobacteraceae > Palsa-465. The sequence continues at coordinate 12,644 of JADGPN010000071.1, read as the reverse complement.
CTGCACCAAGCGGCCGTTGTCGATCACCCCGATGCGCTGAGCTAGGGCGGTGGCGTCGTGGAACGCGTGGGTGACCAGCAGGGTGGGCAGCTGGAGCTTGGTCAGAGTGTCGGCCAGTTCGTCGCGTACCTGTTGGCGGGTGATCGGGTCGAGTGCACCGAACGGCTCGTCGAGCAGCAGCACGCTTGGTTCGCGTGCGAGCGCGCGCGCGAGCGCGACACGCTGGCGCTCGCCGCCTGAGAGCTGGCGCGGTCTCGCGCGCGCCAGGTGGGCGATCCCGAGGCGCTCGAGTAGGTCTGGGCGGTCGCGGTTGCCGGCGAAGCGCACGTTCGCGGCGGCGGTGAGGTGTGGGAACAGCCCGTAGTCCTGCGGCAGGTAGCCGATCCGGCGTCGGTCCGCGCTCAGGTGGACGTTCCGTTCTGCGTCGAACCACACTTCGCTGCCGAATGCGATCCGTCCCGCATGTGGGCGTTCGAGCCCGGCGACGGTTCGCAGCAGCGAGGTCTTTCCGGCACCGGACGGTCCGACCAGCGCGACCGTCTCGGCGCCGAGGGTCAGTGCTGCGCGGAGATCGAACGTTCGCCGGGCGAGGGCGATGTCGATGTCGAGGATGTCCATGAACGCACGAGCAGCTTCGAGGTGAGCAGGATCGCGAAGCTCACGATTATGAGCAGTACGCCGATCGCGATCGCCTGGTCGAGGTTGGCGTCGAACAGGGAGTACACCGCGAGGGGCAGCGTTTGGGTGCTGCCCTGGAAACTGCCGGCGAACAAGATCGTCGCGCCGAACTCCCCGATGCCGCGGGCGAACGCGACCGCCGCGGCCGCGCCGAGTCCAGCGCCGGCGAGTGGGAGCGCGACGCTCAGCATCCGGCGTACCGGGCCGGCACCGAGCGTGACGGCGACGTCGAGTAACGTCTGGTCGACGGCCTCGAAAGACGCGATCGCGCCGCGAAGGTAGAACGGGCTTGCGACGTACAGGATCGCGATCACCACGGCCGCCTGGGTGAACGCGAGATCGATCCCAAGCATGGAGAACGTGTGCCCGAGCAGTCCGAAGCGTCCGAACGCGACCAGCAGCGCGAGGCCGGCCACCGCCGGCGGCATCACCAACGGCAGCTCCACCAGCGTGATTACGACGCTTCGCCCCCGGAACCGCGATCGGCCCAGGATGTAGGCGAACGGCGTACCGAACCCGATCATCAGCATGAACGCGATCACGTTCGTCTTCAGCGACACAATGATCGCATCGGTTGCGACCTTCGCCCCGAGGCCGTCGATCAGGTCATGTATCGGCTGGTAGGTGAACAGAGCAACGATCGGCAGCATCAGGAAAGCCATCACCACCACGATCACGACCGTCGCGCCCACGGCCACCGCCAAACGCCCGAGCGCGGGGAGCCACGCTCGGGCGTCGTTGCCGTCGATCGGCGCGCCGCTTGGAGCGGCGGTGCTCACGGCGGGCCGAAGCCGGCTGCCCTGAGCGTCGCTTGACCCTGCGGGGAGAGGACCTGCGCCACAAACGCGTGCGCGGCGGTCTGATTCTTGCCTGACTTGACCACAGCGATGGTGTTCTTAGTGCCGGCCTTCGCCTCTGGCGGGAGGGTAATGGCTGTGACCTTGCCGTTGGCCGCCTCAGCGTCGGTGACATAGACGAACCCTGCGTCACCCTGACCGGTCGAGATCTCGGCGACGACCTGGGTCACATCCGCAGTCTGGCTCACCACGTTCTTCATCGCCTCTGCCGTGATGCCCAGGTTCTTGAACACCGAGCGGGCATAGTCTCCGCACGGAACCGTTGCCTCGCAGATCACGAGCTTGACACCCGGCCTTGTCATTTCGTTGACCGACGTGATGTGAGCCGGGTTGCGCTTCGGCACGATCAGCGCGAGAGTGTTGGTGGCGAACTCGATCGGCTTGTCGACCAGCCCTTTCGCGTACAGCGCCGCCGGCTGCTTCGGACTGGCTGCGGCGAACACGTCGGCGGGCGCGCCCTGCTCGATCTGCGTCTCAAGCGCACCCGAACCGCCGAAAGTGTACTTCGCGTTCGGGTCGATCATCGGGAACACCTTCGACAGCGACGCGGCCGCAAACACCGTCGGCTGCGAGCCACTGGACGCGGCCGGCGCGCTCGTCTGCGACGAGGTGCTGGCCGGCTGCGAGGACGAGCTACTCGAGCTGCTGCTGCTTCCGCATCCGGCAGCAAGGGCCGAGGTGACGATCGCCGTGGCTGCCGCCACAGTGAGTGTGGCCCATCGTGAGCTCAACAACGGAAGTTCCTTCCCTCGCGAGACAGAATCCGAGCACCCTACTAGAATCCTGGCAGTGACGCGAGGAGCCGCGGTCCGCGAGCGCCGACTGGAATGCGGTCTCACGCAGACCGAGCTTGCGGCGCGGGCTGGCGTCAGCCGACAGCTTGTCGCCGCCGTTGAGGCCGGTCGCAACACCCCTGCCGTCGATGCCGCGCTCAGCCTCGCACACGCCTTGGCAACGACAGTCGAGGAGCTGTTTACCGGCGCCCCGCCCGAGGTCCAAGCCGCGCTCGGCGGCCGACTGCGCGATGGAGCGCTGCTACGGGTGGGTCGCGTCGGCGATCAACTGGTTGCCGCCGAGCTCGCCGATCACGGCATCGCGGGCGCAAGCTGGGCGACGCCCGACGGCGTAACGGAGGCCGGCAAACTGCGACTTTTCCCCGGCGCGAGCCCAGCGGGCGCCGTTCTCGCCGGATGCGACCCGGCATTCGGCGTGGCCGAGCGGATGCTCGATGGACTTGGCCAGCGTAGCCTACTCGCGATCTCCGCGCCGACGGACACCGCGCTGCGCGCCCTGCAGCGAGGCCGCATACACGCGGCAGTCGTACACGGCATCAAGCACCGGCTTCCTGAACCCCCTGTTCCAGTGGTGCGCTGGCATGTGGCGCGCTGGCAGGTCGGGCTGGCCGTAGCACCCACACTCCGCGGCCACTCCCTCGAGGCCGTGCTCAGCAGCGACATACCAGTCACACAGCGCGACCCGGCGGCCGCGAGCCAACAAGCGTTCGAGCGCGCCTGGCTCGCCGCCGGCATCGAGACGCCCTCAGCCGGACCGCCCGCCACCGGGCATCTGGACGCCGCGCGCATCGCCGCCACGCTTGGTTGCGCAGGCGTCACGACCGAAGGAGCCGCCCGCGCGTTTTGCCTGCACTTCCTGGCGCTTGAAGATCACGTCGTCGAAGTATGGGCCGCCGAACGCTGGCTTGATCACCCTGGCGTCAACGCGCTCGCAGAGCTGCTCTCGACAGCGGCATTCACTGAGCGAGTCGCACACTTCGGCGGCTACGAACTGACCAGCTGCGGCGAGCGCGTTACCACAACCTAGCGACGCGCCGTCGGTGCTGGAGATCGCCAGCCCGAGGCCGGCGTGCTATTCACTGGGTCGTCCACCACCCGGGAGTGAAAACGAAGCTCAGCGCGAGGAACAAGCTCGCCGGTACGGTCGTCGCGATCAACCAGGGCGAGGCGATCGCCAACGTCCAGTTCTCTCGCGCGGGTTACCGGAGCGCGTCAAGCGATCGGTGCGTCCGGGGTTCCCGGCGAGCTCGTAGTCGCACCGTAGGTCCGTGTCGCTGACGCCACGCGCCTCGCGTCCCTCGGGCCCGTCTCCTCCTCGTCCGTTGCGGCGGTCTCGTGGCCTGCGCTGCGATAGCCGCGTTCAGTCGGATTCGGCTGTCGTCGGTGGCACCGCGGCTTGCGCTGGCTCGTCCGCGAATCGCTGCCGAGCCGATCACGCGCTTGTTCGCAGTTCGTGATCTCCGATCCCGAAGGCTCGCAGGCCGGGCGGGCCGCTGACGACGCGCACCGGTAGCGCAGCATCAGCGAGCCAGTGCTTCAGTCGCGCGGCGTCGCCCGCGACTTCGATCCAGGCGATCCGTGTGGGGCTGGTGACGGGTGGAGCCGGCCGGCTAGCGTCGTGCTCGATAAAGAACGGGAGGTAGGGCTCGGCGAGCGACTCTGCCACTCCGACCAGCCGCGCCGTCCTCCCTTGTCGCCCGACCGAAGTGATCGGTATTCCCAGGCGCGCCGCGATGGGCTGTATGTCGTCGACAGCGACCGCCCAGCCGAGCAGGCCGCCTCCGCCTTGGATTGCTGTCATCAACGCCGCGCCAAGGGCCGAATCGTTTGCCTCGTCCGGGTCGGCGACCGCCAGCAGCTCAATGAAGCTCCCGTCGCCCAGGGGAACGATGCGGTTATGGGTCCCGAGTCCGTCATGACGACCGCCCGCGACGGCCGTGAGGGCGAACTCAGCCTGCATCCGGCCAGCCGCGACATCGAGGTCGGCCGTCCCGTAGATGACGTGGTCGATGCGCATCCAACCCCGACGTTAGCGGCAGCGGCCCAGCGCCACGCATGAGCTGAGGAGATCCCTACAACACGCCGGGGACAGATCCCGACATCACATCTATCGCGTGAGGGCGAGCCGCGCGAGCCTCGGTTGCTAACGGTGGAGTTCGGCTGTCCGGCGCTCTCGCGCGCTGCGGGCGCCCTCGTGCCGCGCCCAAGGCGCTCTGCACACGACCTCTGTCCAGGGCGGCGGGCGGAGCGAGAGGTCGTGAAGCCTGGCCGGTCCCGGCCGTCTGCGGTGTCTGAGCGCTAGGTCGCGCTGGTACCCTCAGATGGTCGTCAGTACCAAAGACATTCAAACTTCGAGCCCGGTCGTGACATGCGACGTGTGCGGGCGCACGCTGCTGCGAGGCGAGCGCGCCGAGGCCTACATCGCCGGCGGCGCGAGGCGCTCGGTGTGCAAGCTGTGCACCTCGCAGGCGCTGGACGAAGGCTGGGTGCGGGAGGGCACCGTTCCCGCATTCGAAGAATCGGCCGCGGTCTCGGACCGACCACGGTCATTGCTCGCGCGGTGGTGGAAACGAGGCGAGAACGCCAGCGGGGACGCGATCGCCCTGGAGCCCGGGGAGGTCGGCGATACCCAGGCCTTGCCCGAGGTCTCACATCGCAGCGGTGAACCGGCCCGCGAGCCGCGTCACGTCAGCGCGGTACCCACCAGCACAGAGCAGAAGATCGCCTCGGCGATCGATCTGTTCAACGGCTCAGGGCACGGCAAGACCGTCGCCGGGGTTGCACGCTCGCTGGGCGTCCCCGCTGTGAGCGTACGGCCCTCGGGGGAGCGCGCCAGCGTCGTCACGGTGGTGGTCTCATGGGAGCTGTGCTGGTATCGCTACGACGTCGACCTATCCGACGATCACCCGAGCGTGACGGTCGCCGGACAGGGCTACGAGCTCGACGAGCTGCCGCCCGCGGATCGCGAGCCCAACGCTGTGGCGGACGACCACGGCGCGCTCTCGCTGGTCGGCTGAGCGCACTTTCACTACCACTGAGCGGGTCTTCGTGTTGAGCGCCGTTGAGTTTGGGCATCAGCGGGGGTGCTCGTGCTGTTCATCGTGGTGATGAGGCTCGCGGTGGTGGCAGGCTTCGCGCGTTCGTAGACGCACGAGAGCCCTCCCGTCGTTCTTGGCGGTGCGTCAGCAGGGCTCTCTGGATGCCGGAGGTGGCACCCATGTTGATCGTATGCACCGAGCAGGCGCTGGTCCAGGCTGAGTTGGTCGGCGGGCGTCTTGGGTGTCCGTAGTGTCGGGCAGCGTTGGAGCCGTGGAGGCATGGCCGGGAGCGTGTGCTGCGCTGCTCGGCCGGAGATCGGTTGTTGCGCGCACCGGCATGCGCGGCTCGCCAGGGAGCTCGCTGTTGCTTTTCCACCGTGGACGTTGTCCGGCGGCGGGTCAGCGAACGTCGCGCTGTCCTGTAGAGGGCGTGATCGGGCGTTACCTACGGCGGCCTTGGGCTCCACGTGATGACGTTCTAGTCGCGTCGAACGCGACGCAGCGAGACGCGGGGGAGACGAGACCGCGCCGAATCCCACTTGGCTTCTGGCGGCATGTGTTAAGTCCACGCGCGAGTCCGCCGAAGCGATTGCTGGACGTGATGATGTTCCCGACATCGTCGACGTCGACGCATGGCGAGGTCGATGGACGGCAGCGGTCGGTCGCTTGACTGCCCGGTTCAGGCCGCTTCAACGGCCGATTTGATCCGCTCCGCGAACGCAGGCGCATCCTTGACGGCGGCCTTCACCGCGAAGCCGACGATCAGCTTGCCGAACCCGTGGCCCTCGAACGTGTTGCGAATCGTGACCTTGGTCTGGGTGTCGGTCACCTTCTCGAGGTCGTAGCCGCCGTCGGGGACCGTGATCATGTTCTTCGACCGCTCGGCCCAGCGGATCTTCGTCGGGGCCTCGAACGCTGTCAGCTCAAACCTCCGGCTAGTCGTCATGCCAGCGTCCTTGACCTTGCTTTCGAAGACGGTTCCAACTCCGATTGGACCGTCCGTCGTCTTCCGGATCTCCTGAACCCGCGGGCTGAACTTCCGGTCGTTGGTCCCGTCGGCGAGGAACGCGAACACCTCGTCGACAGGCCGATCGATCACGGCCGAGCCGCTGAACTCGTGTGCCATGTGCTGGGGACTCCTTTGGTCGACGACGTTCGCTCGGGACCTTAGCGCTGATCCCGCACCGCGCGGTTCAGCCGGCGCCGGGCCACCCGCGGACGCCGTGCGACGATCCATCGGTGGCCTGCGCGCAGCCCCGCGTCGGTCGAGGACCCGTTGAGCAGGTTCTGTTCGCCGGACGACTCCCGAATTGGCGACCAGGCGGCGGCTACGCGGTCGGAGACTCGCGCCGGACTAGCGCTTCCCTTTTCCGGTCCACCAGATCTCGAAGCGTCCAGCCGCATTCATTGGTCAGCCGGAGGTAGGGGTTCTCGTTCCCGATGAAGGCGTAGATGATGTCCGCGGCTGTTGGGCGCTGAGGTCAGGCGCGAGAGCTTTCTTGGCGTGCAGGGCCGCGGTGACTTGCAGGATGTCCTCGCGCGTCGCATGATGTCCGTGGTCGTGCGTCGCTGCCAGCGCGGGGTCGGTCGCGGCGGCAGATTCGCCGAGGGCGAGGAAAAGGGCGGTTCTTTCTAGCTAGCTAGTTGTGGGGGCCTTCGGCCGTACGCAGCGAAGCGCTCCACGAGCTGGGCGGCCGAGGCGCTGTCGAGCATCGACTGCCACGACGGGCTGTGGGCCAAGGGGACGGCGCCGTCCTCGCCCTTATCGCTATTCGGATGATTTCGTCGAGGAGTGCCGCTTTGGTGGCGTATGCGAGGTAGACGGTCTTCTCGGCGACGCCGGCTTGCGCGGCGACCGCGGTCATGCTCGTGCGGACGTAGCCGTCTCGCAGGAACAAAGTCTGGGCGGCAAGCCGGATGCGGCGTCTCGTCTCGAGCGCAGTACGAACGGAACCCGGGCCAACAAAGGAAACGCCGCTCGCGTGGTTGGCGAAGCGCTCGCTCGGCGCCCAGTCGAAGATCGCCTCGGCGTGGACCCCGATCACGTCGAGTTCTTCGAGAACTCGGCTTCATCAGGCAGGCAGTCTGATGGGCGGGGCCGAAGGGCAGGCCGGGACACGAGCGCGGTGCTCGGCGAAGCCGCCGCCTCCGATGCCTTGGAGCGCTGGTCTGCGGCGTGGAACGCTCATGACGCGACCGCGATCCTCGCGCCGGCCACGGAGGACATCCGCTACGAGGACTCCATCGGCCCGGAGCCGGTGATGCACGGTCCCAACCGACGCTCGCGCCGCTTCCCCTTCCACGAAAAGGCAGCGATCTGCCGCTCACCGCGCCAGCTGCTCCCTTGCCGGCCGGACCGAGCAGGCTTGCGGGGAAGCGACGTGCGGAACCGGCCGATCTTGCAATAGCCGAGCGTTTGCAATCGGCGTCGCGAGGTAGCCCTTTTCGGATTGCCCAACGCCTCGCTTGGGTCCCATCGCCTCCCTTTGCCGTCGTCGCTCAAGAGGACCCTGACCTTGGCCGGCGAACAGAGGGCTGGTTATGGACGTCCTCGTACTCATCGACACGTTGGACGATCTAGTCCACAACGCCAAGCCGATCCCGCTGACCGATCAGGTCCGCGTGGACAAGGAGGGGATCTATGACATCCTCGACCAGATACGCGCCACGATTCCCGAGGAGATCAAGCAGGCGCGCTGGATCGTCAAGGAGCGACAGGAGATGCTGACGGAGGCCAAGCGCGAGGCCGAGCGGATCGTCAAGGAGGCACGCGAGCGCGAGGCGCGGCTGATCTCGGAGGAGGAGGTCACCAAGCACGCCGAACGTTCCGCTGAGGACATCATCGAGGACGTCCGCGGCCGCGAGCGCGAGATCCTGCTCGGAGCCGAGGACTACGCCGAGGAGATCCTCAGCACGCTCGAGGTCAACCTCTCGAAGTTCAACACCGCCGTTGGGCGCGGCCGCGACCGCCTCGTGGGGAAGGACGCGGCGGCCGAGATTGGATAAGGGCTTGCCCGATAGCCGACAAGCCACCGCAGCTCCACCATGCGGCGCGCAGGCGATCGGCCGCCTGCCACGGGTCAGGTCCACGGAAACCGGGGCTATCTATCTACAGTACGCCAGCTGAGGCTGCGCGTCGTCGCTGGTCGCGCCGAAGGGCCGATGGAGCGACATCGTCTCCGCGTCCGGTACATCGCGGCTGAGCTCGCCCGTCGTCGCGGCTGAGAGCGGCGAGCGCCGTCTCGACCAGCTCGGCGGGCCGTCTGAAACGAATCCCTTTGGTTGAGAAGTGGGCGACCTGGTGCTCGATTGGGCTGGCGGCTATCCACCACCTACCGGCGCGCAAGGACGGCCGCAGTGCGTGAGGTCAGTCGCCGGAGTCGCCGCCGGCGCGGCGGCGCTCACGGCGTGCGGCGTCGACCAAGCGGTCAGCCTCGCGATGGCGGCGCTCCACGTACGACCGCACTTCCCGCTCGGCTTCGGCCCGGAGGGCGCGGACCTCCTCCGCGGCCTCTGCTCGCCCCGCCGCGAGAAGATGCTCGGTGGCAGTCCGCGCGGTGGCCAGCTCCTGCTCGCGCCACTGCACGGTATCGGCTGCCACGCGCTCGGCCTGAGCCTCCGCCTCTGCGACGATCCGCCGAGCCTTGTCCTCTGCCTCGCGTACGACGTCCGCGGCAACGGCGTCGAGCCGCGCCTGGTCAAGGATCGCGGAGCGGAGGCGCTCGCCCTCCTCGAGCGCCTGCTCGACCAGGACGTCGGCCTCCTTACGGCGCTCCTCGGCGGCCGCCTCGGCCTCTCGAAGGGCCCGCTCGGCCGCCTCGGCGTTGGCTTTGGCTCGCAGACGAGCGCCCTCGAGGGTCGCCTCCGCCTCCAGGCGCGCACCCTCCAGCAGCCGGCGCGCTCGCTCCTCGCCATCTGCCAGCACACGCTCATGGGCCTGCAACTGCTTCTCGAGCTCGCCCGCGCGGCTCTGATGGAACCACTCACTGACCAGCTGCAGGTGGCGGTCGACCTCGACCGGGTCATACCCGCGCCTAACCAGGCGGAAGTGGCGCTGCAGCACGAAGACCGAGCGCATCTCACCCTTACCGCTTGACGCCATAGGCTTCGCCGTTCGCCAACAAACCGCCGAGTCCTGCGGACGGCGCTCTCGATCCCTTGGGGGACGGTCGCCGGTGACGTCGCGCAGACGCCGGCGGACCCCCATCGAGGCCAGCGCTAGAGCCCTCCGCCGAGGCCGGGTTTCGACCTAACTCGGTCTCGTCGTGGTAGGCCGCCAACCGCATACCGGCGGTTAGTGAGCATGTCCCGCGATGGTGGCTTCGGCTGGGCGACTGTCAATCCGCTGACACCCCGCCTCGCGGGGGCTACAAGTGGGTGCGGCTTGACAGCCGTCTGCGGCTCGCCTTGCCCGCAGCCATGCTCGCCCCGGGATGTTCGCGCCCCCCGTAGCGGCAAGACGGCGAAGCCCATCGCATCGCCGCCGGAACGCTCGTCGGTGTGCCGCCGGGCGTCGTGTATGCGTTCAGCAATCCGGACGACGAGCCCGTGCCCTTGCCGAGGCTCGGATCGAAGCCATCGTAGACAAGCATGAATTCGCCCGCCGCGTCGCTCTCTTCATCGCCCATCATGCTCACCGGGCCAGCCCGTCCAAGAACCGCACCACCTCCCGCGTATCCCGAAGAACGTATCCGGCCGCGGTGCCCCGCCCGGCGATCTCGGGGTCCCGAGATCTGCCACGAGAATCCCTATGCCTCTACCGGAGAGCCCCCGGAACGCATGCTCGTCGGTGATGTCGTCGCCGATTAGAGCGGCAGCACGTCCTCTTCGTCGAGCCCGAGAGCATCGAGGAGGCACAACACCGCCCTGGCCTTGTCCCAGTCGATCCTGGGCTGGATCTCCACACCATCTTGCCCGGCGTCACTCGTAGAGCGTTCGGCTCGTCGGCCAGCACGGCAGCGACGTTTGCCTCGAGGTCGCTGGTGCTCATCGACAAGCCGGTACTGGACGGCAAACGGAGCTCTTCTTCGGCTCGACAGAGCGCCCTTCACCGAGGCGAACTGCTCGCGCACCGTGTCGGTGACCGTTGCCAGCAGCTCCGCGGGCGATGCCCTCCTGGCGCTCGATCTCTCCCGCTCCTGGGCTCCAGATGTCGATGCCGTGGCTGCCAGCGACCACCAGGTCATCCACGCCCATCAGTCGCTGGATTACCCGCGCGATCGCCCTGAAGAGAGCCCCAAATGCGGCCGGGAACGCTTGTGCGATCAGCCCGGCATCGCGGCGCTGGACCGCCGGGTCGACCCGCATCGCGAGCTCCGATCCCGCTGTGCGCGGAGGAATCGGCCAGTGGAGTCATCGCACGCATTGGCGCCGACGGGGTTGCATCGTCACGACGCCGGCACCACCCAGCCGATGATCGCCACGTAGTGAGCGGCCGCCGCGGTGATCACGAGCACGTGGAACACCTCATGGAAGCCGAACGTCAGCGGCCACGGATCCGGTCGCCGCGTCGCGTACACGATCGCGCCAGCGAAATAGAGCAGGCCACCAGCGCCGAGCAACGCCAGGGGCGCCTGCCCGAGAACGCCCACGAGCTGGGGGATCGCGATCACCGCAACCGACCCGAGCGCGAGGTAGCTCCCGACTACGACGACGCGCGGTGCATCGATCCACGCCAGCGTGAACGCGACGCCGGCCGCGGCGCCCGCCCAGGCAACCACCAAGATCACCCAGATGAGCGCGCCGTGCAGCAGACCGACCGCGATCGGCGTGTAGCTCGCCGCGATGAACACGTAGATCATGCTGTGATCGATCCGCTGCAGCATCGGCCTGAAGCGCGCCGGTCCCGGCCAGCGGTGATACAGCGCGCTGCCGCCAAACAGAGCCACGAGCCCCATTCCATAGACGGAGAGCGCGACCGTCGTGCGACCGGCGGGCGCAAGCGCCACGACCACGATCGCCGCCGCAACGGAGACCACGAATGCGACGGCGTGCGACACGCCGCGCAGCCGCGGCACGAGCTGTTCAGAAGCGCCGGCGATCATCACCCACCGGTCCGCAGCTCAGACCCGCTAAGCGTGCTGGGCCGCACGAGCGCGAGCGTCAGCTCTTGTCGAGGAAACGATCCTAGGGTCGTGAGGCTCCACCTCCAGAGCGGCAACATCCCAACTCCTCATACGCCACAGCCCCACGCGCCCGTGCTCGGCCCACGACCCGCAGGCGGTGCCTGACCAGCCGAAACGTCCATGGGGATCATCCGATCCCCTTCCTGATCACGCTCTCAGCCGTTCCGACCGCCGCGCTCTCAATTGAGTCCCAGGAGCGTACTCCTCATCACAAGCGATGGCTAGGCGGGAATGTCCGAGGATCTGCGGGCCATGCGGAGGTGCTGGCGTTCGGCGACATGGTCCGCGTCCGCGATGCGCACGCGGGAGCGCCACAGGTCCTTCCCGGCATGGATCACCTGGCCGATCGTGCGTCGCTACTACTTGATCGGATTCCATCATGTTCACCCGGCCGCTGCAGTGCTCGACCGCGCGGTCGATGACTTCGAGGTAATCCTCGACTGACGCGTCGTTGGTCTCCTCGGTCGCGCCGATCCAGTCGAGCGTCAGCGCGCGCTCGAGGCCCGAGGCCAGAATCGCTGGCATCTGGCTCTGGTCGGCTGAGTAGTCGACGATGCACGAGTCGTGACCGGCCTGCGGCGAGAGCATGAGCCTCGGCACCACGAAGCACCGATGGATCCCGACCGGTGCTCTCCAAGCGTACGGGGTGAATCCGCGCGATCGCCATCGCCTGCCCGCTGGCCGTCGATCGTCCGACCCGCGCGCGCGTCGCGCTGCGTGGATGTACGCGGGCTGCGGACGCGTCTGCTGGTGCTAGAAGGCCCCTGAGGAAGTGAGGTTTTGAAAAGGCTGCGCCCGCGAGGGGTGCCGCGAGTCGCGGTGCTTCGGGCGGTCCGGTGCTCAGACTTGTTGGGCCAGTCGGGGATCGCGGCCCTCCGCAGCGGCCGATCAGACGCCTTTCAGGCCGGTTCGGGGTGGCCGGGAGTGAGCCGTTGATCATGACTGCCGCGGATCGAACGGGTCTGAGAGCTCTTGCGGCCGTGGCGCAGCTCGGGGTCGATCGTCGAGATGATCCTGCCCGGCCGCGTCCCGCGGTGCAGGCGAGGAACACCGTCGGGGTCGACATCGAAATCCTGCCCGACCAACTCCGCCAACAGCTCATACGCCGCCTTGACCGGCTCGTCATCCAACAGCCCCTGCGCCTGCTCGACT
>JADGPN010000298.1 GCA_017882465.1 Solirubrobacteraceae bacterium | reverse complement strand
ATTGTCCGGCGCCGCGCTCGCTGACGCGCGCTCGTGGGCGAAAGCGATCGCCGGCCGCGGCGCAGGTCGGGTCCGACCGGGACGACCGCTCTGTCGCCATTGCGATGGCGCGCTCCGGCGGTCATCAGCTGACGGATGCGATTGTCAGATCGGTCGCGCTGGTCGCCGGAACCAGGGTTGAGGTCGTTCGGCAGACTTCTACGCACGCGCCTGTGCAGACGAAACAGCGGCGCGGCGCGGCCGCTCTCCATCTCCGGAGGTGTGGGTTGGCCGGGCGGTTATCGCGGCGTCGCCGGTGCCGGGCTACCGTGACGGGTGGAACCGATGAGTCTCGCCGACGCCCTCCCGCAGCAGGTCAGCGCGGACACGCTCTACGAGGCGTTCGTCGAATGGACAGCCGAGCGCGGCCTGGCGCTCTATCCGCACCAGGAGGAGGCGGCGATCGAGCTGTTCGACGAGCGCAACGTCGTGCTCGCGACGCCGACCGGGTCGGGAAAGTCGATGGTCGCGATCGCGGCGCACTTCGCTGCCCTCGCGGCTGGGAGGCGCACGTACTACACGGCGCCGATCAAGGCGCTCGTGTCGGAGAAGTTCTTCGACCTCTGTCGCGCCTTCGGCGCGGCCACCGTCGGCATGGTCACCGGCGACGGCGCGGTCAACGCCGACGCGCCGATCATCTGCTGCACCGCCGAGGTGCTGGCGAACATCTCGCTGCGTGGCGGCGCGGCGTCCGATGTCGGGCAGGTCGTGATGGACGAGTTTCACTTCTACGCCGACGGCCAGCGCGGCTGGGCCTGGCAGGTCCCGCTGCTCTGCCTTCCCAGCGCGCAGTTCCTGCTGATGTCGGCCACGCTCGGCGACGTCTCCAAGATCACGGAGGACCTCACCCGCCGCACCGGCCGCGAGACCGCGTTGGTCGACGATGCCGAGCGTCCGGTCCCGCTCAGCTTCGGCTGGTCGCTGGAGCCGCTGCACGAGCTGCTGGAACGGCTCGTGGCCGAGGACCACGCGCCCGTCTATGTCGTGCACTTCACCCAGGCATCGGCGACCGAGCGCGCCAACGCGCTGCTCTCGGCCAAGTTCTGCGCGCGTGAGGAGCGCGATGCGATCGCCGAGGCGATCGGCGGCTTTCGCTTCACCGCCGGGTTTGGCCGGACGTTGTCGCGCCTGGTGCGCAGCGGGATCGGCGTCCACCATGCGGGGATGCTGCCGCGCTACCGGCGCTTGGTCGAGCAGCTCGCGCAGACCGGCAGGCTGAAGGTGATCTGTGGGACCGACACGCTCGGTGTCGGCATCAACGTCCCGATCCGCACGGTCGTGTTCACCGGCCTGGCGAAGTTCGACGGCACCCGCCACCGGCTGCTCAAGGCGCGCGAGTTTCACCAGATCGCCGGCCGCGCGGGCCGCGCCGGCTTCGACTCTGCCGGCACCGTGATCGTGCAGGCGCCCGAGCACGTGATCGAGCGTGCCCGGGCGGCGTCCAAGGCGGCCGAGAAGGGCAAGAAGCTGCAGCCCAAGAAGGCGCCCGAGGGCGAGGTCAGCTGGACCGAGGAGACTTTCGACCGCCTGCGTTACTCGCAGCCCGAGCCGCTCGTCAGCCGCATGCGCGTCGACCACGCGATGATCCTCAACGTCGTCAACCAGCCCGGCGACGCGGTGGAGACGATGCAGGCGCTGCTCGAGGACAACCACGAGGATGAGCGTGGTCGTACGCGCCTCTACGAACAGGCCCAGGCGCTGGGCGACGAGCTCGTGGCCGCCGGCGTGCTGGCCTGGCTGCCCGAGCCCGACGCAGAGGGCCGCACGCTCGCGCTGGCGGTCGACCTGCAGGAGAACTTCGCGCTGAATCAGCCGCTGGCGTCCTTCGCGCTGCAGGCGCTGGAGCTGCTGGGGCAGGAATCCGAGCGCGATCCGCTCGACGTCCTCAGTGTGATCGAGGCGATCCTCGACGATCCCTTCCCGGCGCTGATGGCGCAGGCCAACAAGGCCAAGGGCGAGGCCGTCGCCGCAATGAAGGCCGAAGGCATCGAGTACGAAGAGCGGATGGAACTGCTCGAGGAGGTCACCTACCCGAAGCCGCTGGACGAGGGGTTGCGCCAGGCGTTCCACTTGTATCGCGAGACGCATCCGTGGGTGCGCGAGTCCGACCTCTCACCGAAGTCCGTCGTGCGTGACATGTACGAGCAGGGGCGCACCTTTACCGAGTTCATCGGCCACTACGGCCTCTCGCGCTCCGAGGGCCTCGTCCTGCGCTACCTCTCAGACGCCTACCGCGCGCTGCGCCGTACCGTGCCCGAGTCGATAAAGACCGACGAGCTCGACGAGATCATCGACTGGCTCGGCGAGACGGTCCGCCAGACCGACTCCAGCCTGCTGGACGAGTGGGAGGCGCTGACCGATCCCGACGCCGCCCAGCGCGTCGCCGACGGGGAGCCCGTGCCGCCCGCGCGGCCGATCACCGGCAACGAGCGGGCCTTCACCCGAATGGTCCGCAACGCCCTGTTCCAGCGGGTCCGGCTCGCCGCGCAAGATCGGTCCGATGCGCTGGGCGACCTCGACACCGCCAATGCCGCGCTGACCGACCCGCCCGGGCGCCCGGCGATGAGCGCCCGCGACTGGCACGACGCGCTCGGCGCCTACTGGGACGAGTACGAGTCGATCGACACCGGTCCGCAGGGACGCTCGCCGTCGCTGCTGATGATCGATCGCGCCGACCCCGCGGTCTGGCGCCTGCGCCAGATCATCGAGGACCCCGACGGCAATCACGACTTCGCGATCGTCGGCAGCATCGACCTCGACGCCTCCGACGCGGCGGGCGAGCCGGTCGTGCGCATCGAGTCCTTCGGCCCGGCCTGACCGCACGTCGACACCACCTCATACAGACCTGCACTACTGGCCGGGTTCAACCGGGGCGGATTCCTCACAACCGGCGCCCGAATAGACGCCGATCGTCCGCAACGCGAGCAACAACCCGGGCGGGGGACTCAACGCAATGGTCTCCGCCCATCGCGAGGCTGCCGCTCAGCGCGGTCCGGGCTGACGCGATACCGATGCAATCTCGTTGACTTGCACGCGGCGGACACGGGTCTCGTCGCCATTGCGCTCGTGCGCTCGGCGACGTCACCACGGTCGAGGCAATCGTCAGCGTCGTCGACTGTCCGGGCCGATGGCAGGGACGCGCGGGGCCGCAGACGCGCTGCTGCTTGACGCCTGAAGCAGCGGGCCAACATCGCCGGCAGGCTTGGCCGCCACAGCGGCGATGCGGCTGCGGCCGTGGGTGTAGACGGCTTTCCTTCCAGGTTTACTTTCGCTGGCGTGCGAGTTCCGGCGCTCTACTAGCGACGGAGCTCGGCTCTGAGCTGGCCAGCGAGCCGCACCGAGGCCTCGATCTCGACTTTGCGTATCGAGACGCTCTCGACGTTCAGTCCGAAGGGAACGCCGACGCGCCGGCAAAAGGCGATCAGCTCGATCGCCGTCGCGAGCGCTTGATCGTAGGACGCGTCGAGGGTGTCGTCAGCATGGCGCAGATCGTTCGCGATCCAGCGCGGCACGTCGACACCGAGCCACTGGAGGAACTCCAATGTCTTCATTGAGCCGCAGACTGAGAATGTGAAGACGATCGGCACCGGCTTCAGGTTCTGGGCGGCGCACTCATAGTGATAGTCGGAGACCAAGTCCTTCGCAGCGTTGACGTCGTAGACGACCTGAGTGACGAAAAAGGAGCACCCGGCAGCCTGTTTCGCGATCAGCCGAAGGTGCTCTCTGGCCCCGCGGGCGTGCCGCTCGGGGATCGCGACTCCGCCTAGCGGCAGGTCCGGCCGGACTTCGGTCCGGAGCTCGTATGCCCGCGAGAGCGAGGTTGCAACCGTCTTCTCGCGGGATGAGGCCCCGACGAAGACCGACAGCGCTCGGGCCGGATCCTGGTCGCGGAGCCATAAACGGAGGCCGTCCTCGGCGTGCTTGCTGACTGCTCGGTAAACGATGGCAGGCACCTCCAAGCCGACGAGATCACGAGCGAGGTACTCGGCCGGGTCCATCGTGGGCAGGAACGGGAACGGGCGTTCGTTGGGATTACGGTCGCTCTCGTCATCGATGTCGTAGAGAACGAGGCCATCGATCCCCACCGACCGAAGTCGCGCGAGCGTGACCTCAGCGATCTGCCTGGTCTGCTCCGGTCCGGTCGTCAGCCTCGGTGGCGTCACCGCGAAGATCAAGAACTCACCCATCCGATCGGCGATGCGCTGCTGTAGCTCCACGCGCGGAACCGTAGCCAACCGTTGACGCCTGGGACCAGCCCGACGATTCAGGTCTCTGTGCGCGTCCAGTTGCCCCACTGCCAAAATGCGACGCCGACAAGCTGACCGCCGACCCGGCGGCGAAATGGCACGACTGGCTTGGTGTCGTAAAGACCTGGCCGGACTGCGCGAACGACAATGGTGCCGCATTGAAGAGCTCGACGCAGCATCGACTCAGCGTCGTGGGCGTCGCTGGTTTGCCGCTGAAGCAGCGATCAGACGCTCGGCCTTTAGACGGCCGAAATCGGACAAAACCAGCGACGGTGCTCAAGCCTGAGGCCAAACTTTCCCGCGATCGCTTTCGTTCTTCGTGCGTCCCGCGCGTGGCGATTGCCTTGGCGACGTTCCGATCCTCCCGGGCGGGCCTGATCAGCGCCGCCGCGGACGATCGAGTTCGCCAAGCCTTGAGGCGTCGCTGCGCGACGATACGACGGGAGATCGGTCTGGGGGATGACCGTGCTACGTGGCACGCTTGTTGCCGGGTAGTTCCAGGTCGAGCAGTTGGCCGAGCCGGTCTCCGGCGGCTTGGTCCAGCAGCAACAGGTACCCGCGCCGGTGAGGGCGCGCCTTGACGCCGGTTCCCAGTGCTTTGCTGATCGTGTCTTCGAGAGTTGCTGCGGCTGCGACGTGGTCAGGGTGCGGAGCTGCTGGCGCTGGGCGGGACTCGGTGCCGCGTGTTATTTCGGCTTCGAGGTTGCGGACAGACCAGCCGGTGTCGGCGGCGCGGCGGGCGAGCTGGCGTCGGCGGTCGTGGTCGGGTTCGCTCAGGAGCGCCTTGCCGTGACCCTTCGAGAGTCGACCGTTGTCGATCAGCTCGATCGCCTGATTTGGCAGCTCGAGAAGCCGGACCGTGTGGGCCAGGTCGCTGCGGCTTCGCCCGAGCCGGCGTGCGAGGTCGGCCCGGGACATGTTGAGGTCGTCGAGTAGCGATGCGATCGTCCGGGCCTCCTCGATGACGGTCAGGTCGGCGCGGGCGATGTTCTCGATCAGCGCGATCTCGAGTGAGACGGCGTCG
>JADGPN010000297.1 GCA_017882465.1 Solirubrobacteraceae bacterium | reverse complement strand
GGCGCTGCACGGCCGGATCGACTTCCCGCGTCGCGGGGCGTGCGCCATCGCTTTGTAGCACCTACCAGGAGGTCGTTACATGACCGTCGAAGAGCGTCACGAGACCGATCGCGACATCGAGGAAACCTTTGGGCTGGTCCCGGAGTTCTTCAAACGCGTTCCGGACTATCTGCTCCCCTCGGAGTGGGCGAGCTTCAAGTCGTTGCAGCTCTCAGACCAGACCGCGATCCCCAACAAGTACAAGGAGATGATCGGCCTGGCGGTCTCCGGCGCGACACGCTGCCGCTACTGCTGCTACTTCCACACCGAGGCGGCGCGTCTGTTCGGTGCCACCGAGGAAGAGATCACCGAGACCGCGATGATCGCCAAGAACACGATGGGCTGGAGCACGTACCTCAACACCCTCCAGTTCGATTACGACGCATTCACCGCGGAGTTCGACCAGATCACCGCGCACATCCGCGAGGGCATGGCGGCCAGCGCGCCCGCCTGATCCGATACTGCGGCGGCTGATACAGGCTCAGGCCAGCTTTCAGCCGCCGCCCGGCGGGCCTCCAGCCAGGCGCTCGCGAGCTATGTCGAACTCGCGCAGCACGCGCTCAAGAAGCTCGACCGCCGCCGCCGGCGGTGGCGGCTCAGGCGCAGAGCGCATCGCCTCCAACGCCATCCGGGCGCCGGCCACCAATGCCGATAGCTCCTGACTGGTCGCGGTGACCGTGAACAAATTCTCCCGCGACCGCTCGATGCGCACCCACACATTGTGCCGGGCGCGCGTGGAGTCGTCTGGAACGGGGCGGCTCAGGCGAGGTACGCAGCGCCCACACCAGCGACTTAGTTGGGGCCGACGGCACGACCCGCGCCTCGGGCGACGACTTCGACCTTGCCGACACGAGCAGAATCAGTCGAGTGAGGCCAACGACCGGTATTTCCGGATCGCGCCCGGAGCGAGAGTCAACGGACGTCCCCGGTTGTCTCGCGGTGAAGACGAGCCCGATCAAGCTTGCCGGCGCCGAGCGCGTAAGCGTCTGGCGGTATAGCACCGCACCTCGTAGTCACACGCGACCCGGTCTCGAAGCCTACGCCCGGCCGCGCGCAATGCAAGCAACGGCGGTCGATCGATCACCAGGGGCGCGCTTGACGTATCAGCGCCCGCTGGCGGCGTCGCCGCTGAGGAGTGCGAGATCGCGGTAGCCATAGGCGACGCAAGCCTTTAGGCCCCGCCGTCTCCACCCACGACATTGTTCAGTGATGCCGCCCGGGGTGTCATAGGCGCCATCGGTCGGTGTCACCGAGTGGGAGGGGTGTCGGGCACGACGACGTCGCCCAGCACGAATCGGCCGCCCGCGGAAAGCACCCACGCGGCGCGTTGGAAGTGGTCCGGCTTCGGGGAGCCGTCGAGATGATGAACGGCAAGGGCGGTAACGACGACGTCGAAGGGACCGGTCGGGAGCGGGTCTCAAGTCACGCGACGAGCAGTTGCACACGTTCGGCCAGGAGCGCCGCGCCGCATAGCCGAGCATCTCGCTGCTGGCGTCGACCCCGACGAGAAACGCCGATGGGTGAACGGCCAGCACACGTCGAGCGATCTCGCCGGTACCCGTCCCAGCTCAAGGACACGCTTTCCTCCCGCCCCCATTCGGCCGCCGTCTCATCCTGGGGGGGCACGAAGTCGGGCGCCTCGGGCGTCAGGGCCAGGTAGCGCCGGATCTCGATGGAACTGCGCCACGCTGACAAGCTACCGGACTCGAATGCGATTAGGCGCTCGCGCAAATGATCCAAACGAGCAGGGATCGCCGACAGCTTCTTGCGGTTGCCGTTCGTGACGATTTATGGTGAAGCTAGAAATTAGAAGAGAAAGTCGATGAATGCCGAAAACCTGAGCCGACTCGCTGGACCTCGCCGCGACGCGCAGGGTCGTCTAGCCCGGGCGAGTGTCTTGTCGTTGTTGAGGCCTGACGCCCGGGCAGCCATCGCCGTCGAGAACGAGCCAGGCATCGTGCGGAGTGGCGCCGGAGGCGGTCCGGGCGCCGTTCGGTCGATCGCTCGCCCGCGCGCGGGTTCGCGGGCGAGAGCGCCGTAGGAGTGGCGGGAGCAGGTTCCGGCCCGGCTCGGGGTTGCGTCCGACCGGTGGATCATCCCCGAACCGGGCTCGGCAGCTGCCGCACAAGACGACCGGCTCGCGCTCGGCCGGGCGGACGACGCGACATCGCCTCGGCGGTGGATCGGCTTGAGGCGCGGACGAGCAACTTTCGGATCGTCAGGGACGGGGCGCGGGTTGGCTGATCAGCGGCCGCGTGGTTCGCTGCTTCCGCGGCGGCCAAGCTCCGTGCGAGACGCGCCCGGCCGCTAGCGAGGAATTAGTCGATGTCCGCTGACGAGTCTGAGCAACTTTGAGGTCTGGTTCACATAAACGCCCGCGATAGGAGTACATTCGGCAATGAGCTGGCCCTGCGGCCAGGATTCTCGTCCCAAGCCCGGATGCCACCGACGGCGCGATTTGCGCTACGAGGCGAGAGGCGTGGGTTACTGGTTTTGACTGCGGGGCCGGTGCGGTGCTTGCACGGGCGTTGCCCCACCGGCTCGGTGGATGCATCCCCGTCGAGTGACCGCGCGGGGGTTCTAGCCCTCTTCCTTACGCGCGGACCCAACAGAGGGACGGGAGGGCTTCAATGACCATGACCCCGAGGCGAGAGGACTTGGCGGCCCGCACGGGAGACGCAGCCAATCGCGATCGGGGGTCGCGGCGGGTCTCGTCGGCGATCGCTGCCCGACTCCATCTGAACGCCCGGCGAGCGGATGGAACGAAGGCAGACCGGGTCGGTTGGAGCGATCCCCGCGACGCGTTTCTGACGCGATCCTACGACTAGCAGGGCGCGGCGATGCCGTGTTTCAGTTGTGTGGCGTGCAACACGCGCCTGCACGGCATTGAAGGCGCAGGCGATCTGATCGGGGATCTATGCTCCGTCTGGGGTGCGCTGTGGGAGCCGGCCGGCGACCTGGGTGAGCTCGCCAGGTGCCGCGTGGAGACACGTGGCAGCGTCCTGCCCAGCGGCGCGTCGGGCGCGGGCCAGCTGATCGCCGGGCGTGTCGGCGAGATCATCTCTCGCCGCGAGCTCCTGCACCCCTCACGAGTCCGGTTCGGGATCGAACGCTGCGACGCCGCTCTCTCAGCCCGCGAGTGCAAGGCGTTAGTTCTCGCGCTCTTGGCACACGGCGACGAGGTCGTCAGACGCCGCCGCGGCGCTCTTACCACAGCAGCGCCGCCGCGACTGCCGCGAATCCTCGGAGCTTCCGACGCGGGGCGTCGTCGGCGCGAGCGGCGTCGCCAAAGGAAAGTTCGCACTCCATCCTGGTCGGCAGGCCACGCAGCGACGTGGGCGTGTGTGAGCGGCGCGGGCTGAGTGGGGAACGCGACCGATGTCCGTAGCGGATCTTCAGGAGCTTGAGGAGGTCAGGGGTCTGGTCGCGCGCGGGCTGCAGGTCGGCGTGCTCACATATGCCGAGATCGCGACCGCCACGGCCGAGCTCGGCCTTGAGGACAGCGACGTCGAGGAGTTGCACGACCTGTTCGAGCGCTGTGAAATCGAGCTGGTCGAGGACATCGACCCAGCCCTTGCGGCGAGCGTGACCATCGGGCGTGCGCCCGGGTCGCGCACCCGCGGCAAGGCTCCGCTGGATCTCAAGCCGGAGGGGACCACCGACGGACTGCAGCTGCTCCTCAAGGACATCGGCAAAGGGCGGCTGCTGAGCGCTCAGGAGGAGGTTGATCTCGCCAAGCGGATCGAGCGCGGCTCTTTCGAGGCTAAGCAGGAGATGGTCGAGTCGAACCTGCGGCTGGTGGTCTCGATCGCGAAGAACTACCGCAACCAGGGTTTGCCGTTCTTGGACCTGATCCAGGAGGGCACGATCGGTCTCGTTCGCGCGGCGGAGAAGTTCGATTACCGCAAGGGGTTCAAGTTCTCGACCTACGCCACCTGGTGGATCCGCCAGGCGATCGCCCGTGCGCTCGCGGACAAGGCGCGCACGATCCGGATCCCCGTCCACGTCGTCGAGAAACTCAACAAGATCCGCCGCGCCGAGCGCAGCCTGGTCACGGCGCTCGGCCGCGACCCGACAGCGGAGGAGATCGCGGACGTCGTAACGGGCATCGAGCCCGGCGAGGTCGAGTCGATCAAGCGCTCCGCGCAAGCGCCGATCTCGCTCGAGGGGCCGGTCGGTGACGAGGAGGAGTCAGAGTTCGGCCAGTTCATCGCCGACCCCCAAGCCGAGTCTCCCTATGAGCGCGCCGTGGAGATCCTGACCAAGGAAGCGCTGCAGGACGCGCTCGAGAACCTCTCCCACCGCGAGCGGCGCGTGCTCGAGCTGCGCTACGGCCTCGGCGGCGAGCAACCGCGCACCCTCGATGAGGTCGGGCGCACGTTCAACGTCACCCGCGAGCGCGTCCGCCAAATCGAGAACAGCTCGCTCAAGAAGCTCCAGAACCTCCACGAAGCCCAGAAGCTGCGCGACGACGTCGAGACCACTTCCAACTTCGCGCTGCCCACGCTCAGCACCCGACCCAGACGCCCGTCGACGTGAGCCTGGACCAGATAGCCGGTTGAAAGCTGCGCTACTCCGTTGCGCGCAGAATGGCTTCCCCTCAAGCCGTTGCTCATCCCCCAAACCTCATCCGGCGCTCCGTCGGCACGGCGACCGCGGCCCTGGCCAATAGCGCGAGATGACGGTGCTCTCAACTACCCGCAACCCGAAGGAGACCAAAGGCGCTCACCGACCTCGGCGTCGATCGCGTGCAAGTCGACGACGGAAATCTCGCCGCCCTGCTTGATGTCGGCGCCGACCTGAAAAGCCCCGACGCATGGTCCTTGCCGGGGCCCTGCTCCTCGCCAAACAGTGCATCAGCTGCTTGCAGGCTCGCAGCTAATGATGGAGTCGCCGGCAGCTCAGGGGAGCTCAAGCTGGCTACCCGGAGGGGATCGAACCAGCCGTCCGAGACCGACGGCGTTCGACTCGCTTCGCCGCTCAGGCAGTCGTCTGGCTCACTCGCATGAAACAGCTCCTCCTCGCTGCATGCAGCCACGAAATCCATGTCTCGCCGAGTCCAGCGCGAGACGCCCACCCACCAGCGCTGAAACCCGCTTTGCCCTTTGGAACGTGGTCGACCCGTTGCCGACGGCTTCCCTGCATCGCCGGCGATCCGGGGCTGAAGCCCTGGCCGGCGCCGACTTCCCTGCTTGTGGCGAAACTCAGGGAAGCCGGCGAGCGGAGCGAGACACCTGCAATGCGGTCAGCGCGGTACTCGTCAGCGAGGTCTGCGGCGACTTGTCGCGTTCCAC
>JADGPN010000296.1 GCA_017882465.1 Solirubrobacteraceae bacterium | reverse complement strand
TCGTCGCCCAGCAGCTCACGATGCCCGTCCTCGCGGTCGGCGCGGGCACTGGACAGTTCACCTACGACACGATGGCCCAAGTCGCGGAAAACGTCAGCCAGGCCAACCTCGACGGCATCGGTCACCTCGTCGCGATCGATGACCCCGAGGCGCTCGCTCAGACACTGCGCGGCTTCTACCGAACACTCGACGCCTAACGACTTCAACCCCGGCCCCAAAAACATGACGGCCTAACCGGGTCATGTTCTCGACCGACTACCCGTATATACCCACGGCGGGCGGCGGCGCGTCGCGGGCGTTCCTAGAGCAGTCCGAGCTCCTCAGCGAGGAAGACGGGTACAAGATCGTCCACGATAATTGGGAGCGGCTCGCTGGCCAGTCGTCCCCGCCCTGAGCCGCCCTTTCAGCGTACTCCGAGAGCCACAGCGCAGGTTTGTAAACCGCGCGCGTCGCGCACTCGACACAACTGCGCTGGCGCGCGTCCACCGGTTCTTTGATCGCTTTGTGAGGGGTGGCCGGACGTCGCTCGGGAGGTTCTGCGCGACGCGCTCGCCTCCGTTTCCGGCGCGCCGTCTATGTTCGCTCAACAGAACATGAGCCAAAGGAGTCTGATGAGCGTGATCGCGATTGAGGAGCACTGGACGACCTCAGGAATCGATCGAGCCTTGCGCGGCCAGCCGGCTGGGAGTAGGGACGAGAGCGTGGTGTTGAACGACCGAGGGGACATCCCCGCGCGTCTGCTCGACATTGGCGAGCAAAGGGTCGAGGCGATGGACGCGGCGGGCATCGACGTTCAGATCCTCTCGATCGCCCCGCCGGGGACCCATGGGCTCCCGGCCCGCGAGGCGGTCGCGTTGAGCCGCGACGCGAATGACCGCGCCAGCGAGGCGGTCGGGCGGTACCCGACCCGTCTGAGGGCCATGACGACGTTGCCGATGTCAGACCCGGACGCAGCGTTGACCGAGCTTCAGCGAACCGCGAACGCGCCCGCTCATGTCGGGATCATGTCCTACGGGCGCAGCGGTGAGCGATCGCTGGATGATCCCGTCTACGACGAGCTGCTCGCCGCCGCCGCCAGCTTGCGCCGGCCGGTGTTCATCCATCCTCAGATTCCTCCGAACGCGGTCCGGGAGGCGTCCTACCGCGGGTTTGACCCGAGCACCGAGCTCGCGCTGGCGACCTTCGGCTGGGGATGGCATATCGAGGCTGGCCTCGCGGCGCTTCGACTGATCGTGCGCGGCACCTTTGACCGCCATCCGGACCTGCAGATCGTCCTCGGTCACTGGGGCGAGATGCTCCTCTTCGCGCTCGACCGAATCGACAGCCTCTCCAACGTCGCGACCCACCTCGAGCGTCGATTCGCCGACTACTTCGCGACCAACATTCACATCGCGACCAGCGGCATGCTCACTCCGCGTCTGCTGTCGCACGCCTTGGACTTCACGAGCGTCGATCGCATCCTGCTCTCAGGGGACTATCCCTTCCACCGACTCGACGCCGCGACCATCACCGACTTCCTGCAAGCGCTGCCCAGCCGCGAGGATCAACAGAAGATCGCTCACGCCAACGCCGAGTCACTCTATGGCCTTACGCAGTCACCCGCTGGGCCAGGCGAGCAGACAGCGCAACTGCAGGAGCCGTCATGAGCCTGGTCTCAACACACGGGACCGTCCTCCTCATCGGCGCCTCTCGCGGCCTGGGCTATGCGATCGGTGGGAGTACCTCGAGCGGGGGCCCGGGTGGTGGCGACCGTTCGCGGCCTGAAGCGCACCGCGCTGCACGAGCTACGGGGCACCGCCGTGACGAACATGGCCATTGCGTTTCCTCCTGTCGGACTGGACTCCAAGTAGGCGCTAGCACTGCTCGCACAGCACGCTCTAATGACGTGCGGTCGCGGCCAAATTCATCGGGCCGCCCAGCCTGAGTCGCTCGCCGGCAGCGACCGCTGGCGGATTACTGCAGTGCTGGTGGTTCTGAAGCGCTGAGCCAACGGTCGAGCTCGTCGAGGATGTTTTCCACCATCGGATACAGCTGGTTTGCGATCTTCGCCTGGCTCTGGCCTTCGCGGGTGCGCCAGCCGGCCTCGTCGATGATGATCTGGAACACGCTGGCGAGCGCGATCCCTTGCAGCGTCGCGATCTCCGGCGCGACGGCGGTGGTGTCGCTGATGGCGCCGGCGAGGGCGGCGGCCTGGCGGTCGATCAACTCGAGCGCCAGTCGGTGGACCGTCGGGCTGATGGCCGCCAGGTGGCCGAGCTCGCCGCGCCAGATCTCCGGTGGGATGTCGCGAATCCCGGCGACGGAATCGAGGATGAAGTCGCGGATCGCAGCCGCCGGAGTGACGGCGGGCGGTCGAGAGCGGATCAGTTCGCACAGCCGATCCTGAACCTGCTGGTCGCGATCGGTGACCAACTGCTCCTTGGTCTGAAAGTAGTTGTAGACCGTTGCCTCGGCGACCTCTGCCTCGCGCGCCACGTCGCTGATCGCCACATGTTCGTAGCCGTGCTCGGCGAACAGCCGGGCCGCGGTGTCGGCGATCAGTCGGCGGGTGCGCGCCTTCTTGCGCTCGCGCAACCCGAGGCCGCCGCGCTCCGCGGGAGAGGAGGAGAAGTCGGTACTAAGCTCAGAGTTCACTCTAAGAATGTATCCAACTATATCAAATCGCTGGACCCGGAGATCCGGGCCAGCCCAGTGAACTAACGCATCACCGACCTACGAAGGAGCTCTCATCGCTACCCCGACCTCCAACACCAGCCGGACCACACACCTCCTCGAACTCATGAAGAAGGGCGACGACGCATTCAACGCCCGCGACTTCGCGGCGATGGACGCTGTGCACCACCCCGACATGACCGCCCACGTCACAGGAAACGCACAGCCCCTCTACGGACGGGCAGCGCACGCCGAGGCGATGAAACAGTTCTTCCGCATGTTCCCCGATGTCCACGTCGACAACGACCCGTACCCAATCCAGTTCGGAAGCGGTGACTGGATCACCGTGATCACCCGCGTCAAAGGGACCTTCACCGGCGAGATGACTCTGCCCGACGGCAACGTGATCGCACCGACAGGAAAGGCGTTCGACGTCGAGTTCGGCCAGACCGCCAAGTGGGACGGCGACCAGCTGATCGAAATCGCCGCCTTCTGGGACTCCGATCTGCAGGCGCAGCAGATCGGTCTCGCCTAGTAACGAAGCGGAACCGGCCGGCCCGCAGCAACGCCATCTTCGCTAGAAGGAGACATCACGATGATCCTCATTACCACTGCCGGCAAGGTCGGCTCACAGACAGCACGCCTGCTCGCCAAGCAGGGAGAGACCGTCCGGGTCCTGATCCGCGACCCGGAGAAGGCCAGCGCACTGGCGCGGGTAGGAGTGGAAGTCGCCGAGGGCGATCTGGAGGTTCCGGCGACCATCGACGGAGCCATGCAGGGCGTGTCGAGCGTGCTGCTAGTCAGTCCAGCGATACCAGCCCAGGAACTCAACGTCGTCGACAGCACCGTCCGCGCCGGCGTGGAGCACGTCGTGAAGATCACCAGCAAAGCCTCAGCGGACTCGCCAATCGCCCGCCGGCGCGGCCAGACCGAAATCGAGAACGGGCTGATCGCCTCCGGGCTCGGCTACACGCTCCTGAGAAACAACGTCTACATGCAGAACTTCCTTATGCTCGCGCCCGCGATCGCCAAGACCAGTAGCTTTGGCGCTTCAACGGGCGACGGTCGCGTCGGCATGATCGACACCCGCGACGTCGCCGCAATTGCCGCAAAGATCACCGCCTCACCTGCCCCACACTCAGGAAAGACCTACTGGCTCACCGGGCCCGAGCGGCTCTCCTACCCAGACGCGGCAGCCATCCTCTCGAACGTACTCGGCCGGCCGATCACCTTCCACCCCCTCACCTTCGAAGAGCAAAAGCAGGCAATGATCAACGTCGGCGTTCCTGAAGCCATCGCCGAGATGAACGCGCAAGCGCTGAGCCTCGTCGCCGAAGGCGACTCTGATTGGATCACCGACGACGTGCCCTCGCTCCTTGGCCGGCCGGCGCGCGGCTTTGAACAGTTCGCCACCGACAACGCCACGGCGTTCTCCTGAGGCGCCACTCGCCGGACCGGCACGACATGACCCGTCAAGCGCGTCATGTCGCCAATGGAGGTCTGCCGTCCGGACGGATTCGCCTTTAGCGTCGGGCTCAGGTGGGTCGCGGGCCGAGGAGTGGTGGCTCGGTGGCAGCGAGGCCTGCGACGAAGATTCTGGCCTGCCGGCGCGCGAGTTGGTCCCAGTCAGCTGTGTTCGGGAGCGGTTGGGCGAGCATCGCTCCCGCGATGATGATGTCGATCGGGGTGGCGTCGGATCGGATGGTCCCCTCGCTGCGTCCACGGGCGAGGACCTGCTCGAGTAGGTTCCTGATCTCGGTCCGAAGCGCGACGATCATGGCGTCATGGATCACCGGGCCGCCGTGGAGCGGGAGAACGAACTCGTCGCGGGCCGCGATCCTCTCTTCGAGGAACCGCGTGAGGGCCGTGGGGGCCGGCTCGTCGTTCAGCGCAGCGGCGCGCGCGTGCATCAGGACGAGCTGGAAGGAGCGCAACGTCAGAGCCGCTA
The DNA here is from genome assembly GCA_017882465.1 of Solirubrobacteraceae bacterium. GTDB lineage: Bacteria > Actinomycetota > Thermoleophilia > Solirubrobacterales > Solirubrobacteraceae > Palsa-465. Next base: position 749 of record JADGPN010000296.1, on the reverse strand, counting down.
ACAGGTCCGGGCGCGTCGGGTAGTGGCGGTAAAGGGTTCCGATTCCGACGCCCGCCTCATCGGCGATCGTTGCCATCGGCACTCTCTCGCCTTCGCGCCTGACCGCGATCGTGGCAGCGGCGAGGATGCGTTCACGATTCGCTGCGGCGTCACTTCGCAGTCGCCGCGGGACGCGCCGTGCCTCTGTCGGTACTTCGGACATCCCGGAGGTGATCGTGTCACGTAGCGACAACGGAGAGCTCGCGTTCAGTAGAGTCATAAGCGGACGATTTCCACCGCTTAGCCAACGATACAGGAGCGCCGATGAACGACACCTCGCCCGTCGAGCCGAAGCCGCCAGGACCGGTCCCCGCCGATGACCCTGGGCGGGTCCTGACACACGCGAGCCCCGACACCGATGAATCCCTACCACACCTCGGCGTGGTAGGCGACACCTACACCATCCTCGTCTCCGGGGCCGACACCGCTGGGCGCTACACGTTGATCGACATGCACGTCCCGCCGGGCGGCGGGCCGCCGCCCCACCGTCACGACTTCGAGGAGATGTTCACCATTCTGGACGGCGAGATCGAGCTCACGTTCCGCGGCGTCAGCGCCGTCGCCACCGCCGGCGAAACGATCAATGTGCCGGCCAACGCCCCGCACGTATTTCGGAACGCCTCCGAGCGGCCCGCGCGACTGCTCTGTCTCTGCTCGCCCGCAGGCCAGGAGGAGTTCTTCAAGGAGGTCGGCGTTCCGGTCGCGCACCG
>JADGPN010000295.1 GCA_017882465.1 Solirubrobacteraceae bacterium | reverse complement strand
TCGTGCCAGAGACCCGGACAACGCGGCCGCGCTCGATCACCGCCCGACCGATTGCGCGCACCCAGATCCGCCTCCCCGTCCGCACGGATCAGACCGAGCTCCAGATCGTAGGGCTCGCCCTCGGCAATCAGCCGAACGATCGCCGCACGGTCGAGCTGGTCTTCGCGCAGGAGCAGTCGTCTCGTTCGCGGTCATCGAGACGACCGCTTCGCCGCGGTAGACCGGTCGTCTGACGAAGTTGGAAGCCGGCCGCCGCAGGTGCTGGTCCTGTGCACCCAGACGGGCAGCGTGGTGATAGGGGGCGCTGCGCGGCAAGCCTGTGATGTCAGAAACCTCGCGCCGCGGTCGCCGGCGACGTGTCGCTCCCGCCGGCGTCGGCGAGGGCCGCGACCTGTCGCGCGGGCCCGGGGTCTGCGCCGCCGCGGGCACGGGCACGGGGCGTTTGAGCGCGAGACCGAATCGAGAGCTCGCCTGCCGACACCGCTTTCCGCAGTAGCGCGCCTCGCGCCTGAGCCCGGCGGGCATCGGCTCCCCGCACCACGCGCAGGTCTCCGGCAGCGGGGAGGGAGCCGGGGCAGCGGGCTTGCTCTTCAGCCGGGATCGAGAGGCGGCCTGCCGACACCGCTTTGAGCAGAACTTCGCCTCTGCGCGAAGGCCATCGGGCATCAGATCACCGCACCACGCGCACCGGTCCTCCCCGCGGGAAGAGGAACCTGGCGCACACGACACGTCGCTGCTGGCCAACAGCATCTGCGCCTGTCGATTCGACCACTCCCACTTCGGCTCCGCGGGGCTGCGGCGGGCACGCCGGTGGGCGAACCGCTGACGCAGCTAAGCTCGGCGTCGTCGGCGCCTTCGCGGCGGTGCCCGCATGGTCTGCTCGCGCGCGGCGGCGCCCGCGAGCTCAGACTGGCTCGCGCGCGCCGCCACGGGTTGCGCGGTGCTCGTCACGGACGCGCTTCGAGCACGAGGTTGAACGGCGTCTCGGCGGCACGGCGGAACCGATCGAAACCGCCGGCTCTGACGACCTCTCCGATTCTCGCCTGGCCGGCCTGCGCGCCGAGCGCGAGCCCGACGTCCTGCGAGAGCGAAGCCGGCGTGCACAGGAGCGTCGAGAACCCGTAGTAGGCGCGCCCTACGGGGTTGAGGTTGTCCTCGATCCGGTCGCCTGCCTGCGGCTCGACGATCATCCAGGTGCCGTCGGACTTGAGCGTCCCACGGACGTGACGCGCGGCCCCGACCGGGTCGCCCATGTCGTGCAGGCAGTCGAACATCGTCACGAGGTCGTAGTCGCTGCCGCTGTACGCCGCCGCCGGGGCGATTTGGAAGCGAACTCGATCGGCCACCCCTGCCTCCTGCGCGCGCTGACGTGCCGTCTCGATCGAGCCGTCGTGGTAATCCGAGCCGACGAAGCTCGAGTTCGGGAACGCTTGTGCCATCAGGATCGTGGAGGAGCCGTGGCCACAGCCGACGTCCGCAACAAGCGCCCCGCGCTTTAGCTTCTCCACGACTCCCTCGAGTGAGGGCAGCCATTCAGAGGTCAGGTGCGCGTGGTATCCCGGCCGGAAGAAGCGCTCGCAGCCGTCGTGGACGTCGTGCACGTGCTCGTGCCAACCGACTCCCTCGCCGCTGCGTGCCGCCTCGAGGATCCTGGGAGAGTCGATCACCGAGCCCAGCGCGATCTGGAAGAACCCGGGCAGGTACGCGGGGCTGTCCGAATCGGTGAGCGCGACCGTCTGCTCAGGAGGCAGCGCGTATCGGCCGCTCTCAGGGTCGTACTCGACGTAGCCGCCCGCTGCCTGGGCGTTTAGCCACTCGCGAACGTAGCGCTCGGCGGTCGCGGTGCGCTCGGCAAGCTCCGCGGGCGACAGCCCGCCCGCTCCGGCAAGTGCCCGGTACAGGCCGAGCTTGTCGCCGATCACGACCAGCGCCGCGTTCAAGGTCGCGCCGACTTCGTCAACGGCGCGAAAGACGAACTGCATCAGCTTGTCGCCGTCGACCTCGACGGCTTGCTCGATTGTGCTCACGATGTCCCTCCTCGGTTCGATTTTGGGCGAGCCTACGGTCCTGCTCGCCGTCGGGCAGTACACGACAAGTCGCTGGACGCTCGGGCTGCGGAGCTAGCGACGGGTGATCCGCCCCACGGCTCGCCAAGACATCAGACGTCTGATGGCTTGGTCCATAAGCCCAAGGCACCGACCACACAACGATCCTTCCCGCGCCCGAATAAATCTCCGCGGCCCCCCTTGTAGAACTGCGGCGCCAGCGACTCTGCGTTTGGTGTGCTGATGACCGCCGGATTCAGGCCAACGCGCGCTCCGCGGCCAGCCGGTCGCCACGAGTCACCGCTGTCGGTCCAGCGAGAACCTCGAAGGCGCGGCTGGTGATTCCGGTGAGGTTGGGGTGAGCACCGACGGCGGCGAAGAGATCCGATTCGGCGAAGGCCGCCTGTGCGTGGGCGTCGGACCAGAGGTAGACGCCGCCGTAGGTGTTCGCGTCGCGGTCGGCGAGCCAGAGCTTGGCCGATAGGCCAGGCACCGCGGCGAACGCGGGCGCCAGCTCGTCGCACATGCCGCCGTACGCCTCGTCATCGATGCCGTTCAACTGAAAGGTGACGATCTGGACCTTCATGGGTTCCTCCTTGCTCGTAGTGGAGTACGACGATAGGCGCGTCCGGGAACTCGACCCTGAAGAGATCCTGAAGGTTGCATGACCGACCCACCGGGCGTACGGTGTCCCCGGGAAAGCAAAAGTGACAGCGACGATCGGAGCCGCCGTGGACGAGGGCCGCGCGTACAGGCTCGTCGGACGCGAGCGCGAGCTCGAGCGCCTCGCGTCAGGCCTCGGCGCCGGGGGGCCGGTCGTGACGTTCGTGCACGGCGCGCCCGGCGTGGGCAAGTCGGCGCTGCTCGCCGCTCTTGCCGCGCGCGCCTCAGCCGGTGGCGTCGACGTCGCGCGGATCGAGTGCCGGGACGTCGAGCCGACGCCGCGGGCGTTCCTCGCTGCGCTCGGGCGGGTGCTCGGCAGCGAGCTCGACGACCTCGGGCGGCTGTCAGCGGCCCTTGCCTGCCGTGAACGGCCTGTCGTGATCGCGCTGGACACCTACGAGCGCTTCCGCCTGATCGATCGCTGGTTGCGCGAGGAGCTCGTCTCCACGTTGCCGACCGACGGCAAACTCGTACTGGCCGGGAGGGACGCGCCGCTGCCCGCCTGGCCGCTGTCGGCGCCCTCGCCGACGTTCTTCGCTCAGCTCCCGCTGGGGCGACTCGCCGACGCCGACGCCGTCGCCTTCCTGCGTGGCGCCGGTCTCGCTGATGGTGCGGCCGAGCGGCTTGGCCGGCTCGCGCGGGGCCATCCGCTGACGTTGCGCCTCGCGGCCGCGGCGGCACTCGCGCGGCCGGAGCTCGACATCGACGAGCAGGCAGCACCAGCCGTGTTCGAAGCGCTGACGCGCCTGTACGTCGCCGACCTCCCGGCGCCGACCCGCCGCGCGCTCGACGCCGCCTCCGTCGTCCGCCGGGTGACGCTACCGCTGCTGGCCGCGATGCTCACCGACGAGCCGGCCGAGCGTGCGTTCGAGCGGCTCTCGAGCCTGCCATTCGTGGAGGTGGCGCGCGACGGCCTGGTGCTGCACGAGGCGCTCCAGGAGGCGATCGCGCGGCGCTTGCGCGCAACCGATCCCGAGCGCTACCGCTGCCACCGCACGCTCGCCTGGCGCCAACTGAGGCGAGAGGCACGCGCCATCACCCGTGACGAGCTCTGGCGGTACACGGCCGACATGCTCTACCTGATCGAGCATCCGGTCGTGCGCGAGGCGTTCTTCCCCGCGAGCTCGCAACGTGTCAGCGTGGCTCCCGCCACGCAGGCCGACACGGCGGACATGCTCGCGATCGCACGGGCGCACGAGCCCGCGCCCGAGGCAGAGCTGCTGGAGTCCTGGCTCGAGCTCGCACAAGACGCTTGGCGCGTTGCACGCGGCGAGGCGGGCGTCTCAGGGTTCGCGATCCTCACGACGATCACCGACATCCCGGCGACGATCCGGCAGGCCGATCCCGCCGTACGCGCGTGGCGCGAGCACCTGCGAGCCAACCCTGTCGCGCCGGGGGAGATCGTTCTTGTCTTACGCCGCTGGCTAGACCGCGATTCAGGCGAGGCGCCCTCGCCCACGCAGGCCGCGCTCTGGCTCGACATCAAGCGCACCTACATGGAGCTGCGCCCCGCCCTTCGACGCCTCTACATGGTCCTGCGCAATCCCACACCGTATCTGCCCGTCATGGTCGAGCTCGGCTTCGTGCCGTTCGACCCGGTCGACGTTGGGGGCACGACCTTTCAGCCTGTTTGGCTGGACTTCGGCCCCGGCTCGGTCGACGGCTGGCTGGCGGGCCTGGCCGCGCGCGAGCTCGGAGTCAACGACACCCGCCTCCTCGACCCCGAGGCACGCGAGCTGGTCATCGACGGCCGGCGGGTACCGCTGACCCGGATCGAGCTCGCGCTGGCAGAGCTCCTCCTCGCCCGTGCTGGCGCAGTGGCCAGCCGCCACGAGATCCTCCGCACCGTCTGGCGGACCGACCACGAAGGCAGCAACGTCATCGAGGCTGCGATCGGCTCGCTGCGGCGCAAGCTCGGACCGGAAGCTCACCGGCTCGAGACCGTGCGCGGCGTGGGTTACCGGCTTCGAGCTGGATGAACCGGGTCGCCGCGACGACCTTGTGACCAGAATCGCCCGCGACCGTCGCGCCCAGCCGAGCGCGCGACGTCCTTTAAGGCGCCACGCCACTGTCGCCTCCCGATGAGGCGCGCGCCTTGGCGACCACCCCCGATGCGCCCGTCCGGGACGAGAACCAGGTCTCCCGGATGGGGGCCCAGCTCAGTGCTTGCTTCCGCAGATTTGCGAGAGCCCTCGTGGCGCCCATGGGGGTGTCGTCAGCCTCTCCTTCGGAACGGTTGCGGGCGTCTGACCAGGTGGCCATCCCGGCGCCGGCTCACGGCTCGATTCGTTCCAAACCGGCAGCGATCCGCGCCTCCGAGAGGTCGCGTGAGATGGCTGCTTCTGGTCCGCTGTTGGCCGAAGCAGTCATCTGACCGCATGGCTGGTTCAGCGGCATTGCAGCGACGTTGGAGTTCGACCGCGCCCGCAGCCATTCTTGTGCGCTCGGACAATCGGCGCTCGTCGACGACGTCACAGCGCGCCACGTGCGGGCGCCTGCGTCCGTGGCAAATCCGAGCAGCGACAGGTTTCCGTCCGCAAGAAGCGGCAAGGATGAGCGGATTCGCGGGAACAAGGGTCGCTCGCAGTTGGTTCGCCCACACCACTGAGCTCTTGAGAAGGCTCTGAACCTGACGCGCGTCTTCAGACGCAGGGTT
>JADGPN010000294.1 GCA_017882465.1 Solirubrobacteraceae bacterium | reverse complement strand
TACATGGCCGATCTGCGCGGCGATCCATTTGGGGTCACGGCCGATCATCGCCGCGAACGTCGCCCAGGTGCGCCGGAGCGAAGTCCACAGCCTGCTGCAGGATCTGCCCGAGCAGCGTGATCATTGCGTTGATCGACGTGTTCGACAGCGCCGGCGCCGTCGCTCGTTTAGATTTAGAGAGCTCCTATCACAATGATCTTGGAAGCCGGTGCGGTTGCTGCCCGGGTGAGTACATCGGGCTGCCGCCGCGGAACGCCGCCGAGTGTGCCGGTCCCTTCGAGCATGCCGAGTTGACGGTGCAGCCCGGCGCCGGGCACTTCCGTGGCTCCACGGTCCCGTGTGGTTCACGCGGACGCTGGCGGCCGTTCTCGGCTGACCGTGTCGAGCAGGCGCCTCGCGGCCACCGTCGCGCCGTCGGTGCGGATCGTGCCGGCCATGGCGGTCGCTCGTGTGCGGGTCTGGGGGGTCAGGGCCGTCCTGAACGCGCCCGACAGGGACTCGGTGGTCGGGGTCGGACCGTCGTGCGCCGCGCCGATGCCCAGCTCTGCGACCCGGCCCGCCCAGTACTGCTGGTCACCGCCCGCCTGGGGCACCACCACTTGAGGAGCGCCGGCCCTGGCGGCCGTCGTCGTCGTGCCCGCGCCGCCGTGGTGCACGACGGCGGCCACGCGACCCAAGAGTGCCTGCTGGTTGACCTCGCCGACGGCGAAGCAGTCGTCCCGGTCGTCGATCAGGGCCAGGTCGGCCCAGCCGTGGGCGACGAGTGCGCGGCGGCAGAACCTACGGTGTGGGAGTAGCGAAATGCGTGTGTTGTTGTCGACGTATGCGTCGCGCGGGGACGTCGAACCGATGGTGGGACTCGCGGTGCAGTTGCGGGCACTCGGGGCGGAGGCGCGGGTGTGCGCGCCGCCGGACGGGCAGCGCTTCGTCGGGCCCGCGCGGGCTCACGCTGGAGGCAGATGGAGTCGGCGGTTGGCGGATCAACGGCGAGGCAGCGGGCGATCTCAACGGATGTCTGGACGTGGATCTCGAATCGTCCGCGCTTACCAACGCGTTTCCCGTCCACCGCCTCGAGCTTCAAGTCGGCGAGGAAGCCGATGCGCCCGCGGCATATGTCCGCGCCTTGGATCTGAGGGTCGAGCGACTCGACCAACGCTACGTGCGGCTGGACGATGACGGCAGCCGGCAGCGCTACCAATGCATGGCCCCTGGGTTCGGTTATTCGGTTTCGAGTGCCAGCTCCTATATGACGAGTTTGGACTGGTCCTTGAGTATCCGGGCATCGCGGTTCTCGCCGGCTAAAGCTAAAGACAGAGGCTGGCGCTCCTGCTGCGCGTGACCAGCGAGCCTCATGCGACCTGACCGGCACACGCGGCCACGCGGACGACCCGTGCCGCGTCGCCGCTCCGCTCGCTCCGCAATCCGCGAGAGCACGAGTCTCCAGACGCCGATCCGAGGCCGGTCAGACTTTCGAGTCGGACACGGGAGCGCGTCTCTCGGAGCCCGGTCCCGACCGCCGCGGCGACGCGCGTGCTCTCGTTCCGAAGCGACAGCCCGCCGGGGCGCGTCCGGCTCTGCTGCATTTCGATCAGTCCGACACTGGTGTTGAGTCGCGGGTCGCCCTTACGCTCAGTTTGTGGTTGCCAAGCTCGTCGCGCTCGTTCTCCCGCTTGGCCTTGACACGTTTGCTGTGGCTGCGACGCTCGGGGCGATCGGCGTCTTGCTCTACACATTGCTGGCCTCCGAACAGGAAGAGGAGACTCGGCTCGCTGAGTTCGCTCAAATGCGCGGGGTCGGCGCAATCATGCTTGGCGTCAGCATCAGCCTCGACGAACTCGCGGTCGGCTTCACCCTCGGTCTGCTGCGCCTTCCAGCGGGACTGGTCATTGGTCCTGATCGCAGTCCAGGCTTCATCGTCAGGCAGCTCGGGCTACGTCTGGGAGCCCGGCTCAGTGTGAGGCTGCGCGAGGGGGCGGAGCGCCTCGCCGAGCGTCGCGCTCATCGGGCTCGGCGTCGCACTGTTGGCTGAACAACTGCTCGTCTAACCCGCCGCCCGATCCTGGCCCGCGGCAGCGGGATGCACCAGCGAGCCGTGGGCAGTGAGCGGGTGACGGGCTCGGCAGGCCAGGACGGTCGAGCTGCGTGGAGACGTGAGCGACGGGGATCCGGTGTGAATCTGGCCCGCGGGCGCTATGGTGTTCAGTGAGCGATGAGGCTCGCTCCATAAGCGCGGTGTTTCTGCCGCTGATGGCCTCTACGACTTCGTCAAGCGACGCATCGTGGAGGTCTGCATATGGAGCCGGTTCAACTCGCGGCGATTCTCTCGGGGACTGTGCTGTTGGCGAGCATGGTCTCGGTCGAGATCGGTGTGTCGGTCGCGCTGATCGAGCTGGCGTTCGGCGTGGTGCTCGGCAACACGTTTGATTTGAACCCGGATGCGAGTTGGCTGGTGTTCATCGCCAGCTTCGCGTCGGTGGTGTTGACCTTCCTCGCCGGGGCCGAGGTCGATCCTGACGATTTCCGCGAGCGGTTCTGGGCGTCGATCGCGATCGGTGTGGCGTCGTTCGCGGGACCGTTCGTCGTGGCGACGTTGGTTGCGATGGGGCCGCTTGGGTGGAGCGTGAAGGCGTCGCTGATCGCGGGGACCGCGCTGTCGACGACGAGTCTCGCGGTGGTCTACGCGGTGCTGGTGGAAACCGGTCTGAACACGGTGCGGGTGGGGAAGTTGATCATGAGCGCGTGCTTCGTGACCGACATGTGCACGGTGATCGCGTTGTCGGCGATCTTCATCAAGCCCACGGTTTGGTTCCCGGTGTTCCTGGTTGTGTCGGTTGGGTTGATCGTTGCGCTGCCGAGGATCGCGCCGTGGTTCTTCGGCCGCTATGGCGATCGGGTGATCGAGCCTGAGATCAAGCTCGTGTTCGCGATTCTGCTCGCGTTGATGGTCCTGGGCCAGGAGGCGAACAGCCAGGCGGTGTTGCCGGCGTTCGTGCTCGGGCTGGTGATGAGCCGGCACTACCGGCAGCACCGAAAGGAGCAGGAGCGGCTGCGGGTCGTCGCGTTCGCGTTCCTGACCCCGTTCTTCTTCTTGCGTGGCGGGATGAATGTCAGTCTCGGAGCGGTGTTCGCGAACATCGGGGTGCTCGCGGTGCTGGCGGCCGCGAAGTTGGTGCCGAAGTTCGGCCTCGTGTCGCCGCTCGCACGCCGCTGGGTGCCCGAGCACGCCACCTTCACGACGCTGTTGATGAGCACCGGGTTGACGTTCGGGACTATCAGCGCGCTGTATGGCTTGCAGGCGCACATCATCAACCGTACGCAGTTCTCGCTGCTGGTCACCGTGGTGGTGCTCTCGGCGATCGTCCCGACGGCGATCGCGCAACGGTGGTTCAGCCCCGACGTTGAAGCCGAACGCGCTGACGACGCGCGGATGCGCCTGGTCCCGGACCGGAAGGGCCGCGGGGTCGCCGAGCCTGTTCCCGCGCCGGAGGGAGCAGCGCGATGAGCCCGTACGAGTTCACCAACGTGCTGGTCGCGATCGACGGGTCAGAGGACTCGCGGAAGGCGCTCGACTGCGCGGTGTCGGTGTGCGCGTCGCTGGGGGCGCAGCTGACCGTGTTGGGGGTCGAGGGCAAACTGCCCGCGTACGCGGCGTCGCTGGGCGAGGTCGACGACGTCAAGCGCGAGAAGGACGAGTTCTTCTCCCGCGTCCTCGCGGAGGCCGAGCGCGACGCGCACGAGCGCGGGGTCGAGGTCCGCACCGACCTCGTGGCCGGCCACAGCGCGGAAGTGATCGTCCACTACGCCACCGCGCACGCCCACGACCTGATCGTCGTCGCGCACCACGGCCACTTCCTCGGCGACGTGCTCCTCGGCTCCACCGCGGACCGCGTCGCTCACCACGCCAAATGCCCAGTGATGGTCGTCCATTGACGCTGCACGTGCCCGTGCCCGGAGGCCACGACCTGTCACTCGAGCATCTCCGTGCTCGACGTCAACGGCATCCTGAGCGACCGCGGCAAGCCGATCGTGACCGCCAGTGACACCTCGGCGCGTATGTGTGCGACGAGCTTGAGCTGCACGTCCTTTCCGCTGACACGTTCGGTACCGTCGAGGCGCTCGTTGAGAGCGTCCGGGCCGAGTTTCGCCGCGTCGAGTCCGGGCGGGACAAGCGAGCGTACGTCGAGGCGCTCGGCGCGCAGCGTTGTGTATCGATCGGCAACGGCCGCAACGACGGGCTGATGCTGCGCGCGGCAGGTCTGGCCATTGCCGTTCTCGGCCCAGGGGGCCTACACGGGATGCGCTCAGCGCCGCCGACGTGATCGCCATCTCGATTGATGACGCGCTTGGACTGCTGAGCGACCCACGGACGCTCACGGCGACACTGCAGCCATGAACGAGGAGCGCGAACGCACCGCATTCGCAGCCGCTGTCGAGGTCTTCGGCGCGATCATGTTGATCGCAGGAGCGCTGTTGAGCTGGTCCGCCGGCCTGTTCGTGCCCTGGGGCTATGGGCTGCTCGTCCTCGGAGCTCTGTCGCTCGCAGAGTCGGTCCTGGTCGGGTTGGGTTGATTCCCATCCCGGGAAGTCGCAGAGAGAGGGAACGGGGGGTGAGGTGATGACTGAGGACGCGGATTTGACCGGCTCGCGTCCGTCGTTGGATTCGTGTCGCTAGGGTCGGTGTGAGAGCCCTGGCGATGACTCGGAGCGGAGGAATCGATGAGCGTTATCGAATACGTGGGTGCCCGGCATTCCTCGACAGCCGTGGAAATCCGACGGTCGAGGTTGATGTTCGCCTCGCTTCGGGCGCGCTCGGCCGCGCTGCGGTCCCCTCGGGGGCGTCGACGGGAACCCGCGAGGCGCTCGAGCTTCGCGATCACGAGGGTCCGTTCGGGGGGCAAAGGCGTGACGCGCCCGATCGGACACGTGAACGGCGAGATCGCCGAGGCTGTCCGTGGCCGGGACGCCGCCGACCAGCGTGAACTGGACCAAGCGCTGATCGCTCTGGACGGTACCCCGGACAAGTCCCGTCTCGGTGCCAACGCGATCCTAGGGGTCTCGATGGCGACCGCCCGTGCGGCCGCCGCGGACGCCCACGAGCCGCTGTGGCGATACCTCGGCGGCGCTGACGCGACGCTGTTGCCGGTCCCGACGATGAACGTGCTCAATGGCGGGGTGCACGCCGATAACCCTGTGGACTTCCAAGAGTTCATGGTCGCGCCGGTGGGCGCGGAGTCCTTCGCTCCAGCAGTCCAGATGGGCGCCGAGGTCTACCATGAGCTCAAGAGCACGCTCAAGGGACGAGGCCTCGCGACCGCCGTCGGTGATGAGGGCGGCTTCGCGCCGGCGCTCGATTCGAACGAAGCC
>JADGPN010000293.1 GCA_017882465.1 Solirubrobacteraceae bacterium | reverse complement strand
GATCCGACGCAAGGACGCGAGGTTGGAGAACGGCCCAATGAGGACCCGACTCAAGGGAGCTAGTGGTTCATCCTTCAAGTTCGTTGAGTTGTGTAGGTATCCTGCCTGTTGCCCAGAAGTTCTCGTCGACTTGTTCGGCGAGGCTCAGATCTCCGGAAGTAGCCTTGGTGGCGGTGGTTAAGCCTTTAGCTGGTAGGTGATCGGTCGGCGGTCTGTTGGGAGGTGGGGCGGATCGGCGTTGAGTTCGTCGATCAGGTCTAGTGGCGAGGACGGCCGGATGATCCCGGCGGGATGGCGGCGGAAACGGGAGCGATCGGGGGCGGGGGTTCAGCGCGACTGGGCCTGGGCGAGGGCCCCACGGTGCTCGCGAGCCAGTCGACGAGCGGCTTGGCGGCCTCCAACTCAGCCTTGACTCGCCTGTCGCAGGCCGGCTTGTGCAGCCACGGAGCGAGCTCGTGACGGCGGCTGACGGTCAGCGCCTTCATTCGCAGCAGATCGATGCGCGGGTGATCGGGGCGGTAGCCGCGGGGAGCCCGCTTGAGCTCGGGCTCGGCGGTGCTCAGTCCCGCTTCGGTCGCGGTGGCGAGCGCACGCTCGAAGCCCTTGTAGCGGCGGCCGTCGCCGATCGCCGCGCGGAACCGCTCGAGCTGATCCTGCGCCGCGTGGTGGAGGCCGCCGGCGACGATCAGCCCGTCGAGCGAGAGCTCGAAGTAGAAGCCGCCTGCGGCTCCGTAACCGATGGCGACGCCGATGTGCTCCTTGAGCGGGGGGCGCATGTGGAAGCGGGTGTCGTTGTAGGGCCGGAAGAACTTCGGCGCTCCGAGGTGTGAGAGCTTCTCGGCGAGGTCTCGCGCGGGCGCGAGCAGGTCCGCGTCATAGCGCCCGCGGTTGGCTCTGAACCAGTCCCGGTCGTTGTTGGCCTCGAGCTCCTCGAGGAAGGTCAGCGCTTCGGGCGGCCACACTGATCGGATCGTAGCCAGGCGCTGGTCCTTGGACGGCGCCCGGGCGACCCACCGCGCTCAGGCGTGCCTGTGTTCCTGAGAGCCGGGCCCGTGCCCAGGGGCGGCGGGAGTGGAGTCGGCGAAGCGCGCCACGGTGAAGCCGATCAGCACCGGCACGTGGACGGCGAACACGACCAGCGAGAGTGTCAGCACGACCAGCGCCCCGCCGCGGAGGTGGTTGCGCAGGAACGCGTACTCGATCAGGCCGGCGATGATCGCGTAGGCGAGGAAGGCCCACTTGGCGACGTTGAGGAACGTGCCCCAGGGGAAACCGTCGACCATGCCGAGCGCGATCAGGTTGCCGGCCAGTAACAGCGCGGACGCCGCGAGCAGGGCGACGGCCGGCGCCAGCGGCACGTGCTGGGGGATGTGCGCGGCCAGGTAGATGCCGCCGGCGACGATCAGCGCCAGCGACAGCATCCCCACCTGCGTCACCGGGGGCAGCTTGCGCCCGGTCATCCCGCGGCCAGCTTGGTCATGATCACCAGCGTCGCAACCTGCATCAGCCCGAGGATGCCGGCGCAGTAGATGAAGCGCTTCATCAGCCGCTCGATCACCTCGGGGTTCGGGCGCGGCTTCTTGAGCTCGAACAGAACAGCGATATTCGCAGGCTCGAGCAGGCCGAGCGCGATCACCGCCATGACCCCGACGACGATGTAGCTGGCCACCAGCCAGCTGTGGAGCGGGTAGCTCGTCTGGACGGTCCCGAGCTTGTTCCCGACCTGCCACCCGGCCGCGAGCGTGACCGCGACCACGGTCGGCATGATCAGCACCATCTTCGGCATCAGCCTGGTGGTGAACTCAACACGCGCGGGTACGGACAGACGCCCCAGGATCGGTCCGAGGATCAGCCCCAGGAAGAGGTCGATGATCGTCCATCCGGCCCCGAAGGCGACGTGCAGGAACTCCAGCGGCCAGATCCTGTTTACCGCGATCGCGGCGATCAGCAACGCAACCACGGCCGCGACGATGATCAGTCCCTTCCGGGGCACGATCTCGAACTCGGGGATCTGCAGCTGAGGCGGCGCCGCCGCCGCAGGCGTCAAGGGGGTCGGGAGTGCGGTCTCGGTGATGGAGAAACCCTAGCGCCGGCATAGGTCGATTTGGTGGAAACGTCGCGCCCCGATCACGATAGGTTGGGCAGATGCGCGAGACCAGAGACCTCAGCATCGTGATCATCGGCGGCGGCTTTGGGGGGCTGGCCGCCGCGATCGAGCTGCAGAAGCACGGCTTCCACAACGTGACGATCCTCGAGCGGGGCCCCGACCTCGGCGGCACGTGGCTCTACAACTCCTACCCGGGCGCGGCCTGCGACGTGCCCAGCCACCTGTATTCGTTCTCGTTTGCGCAACGCTGTGACTGGTCGCGCCTGTGCTCTCCGCAGCAGGAGATCCTCGCCTACCTGCACGACGTGGCCCGCGAGTACGGGGTCGATCGCCTCGTGGTGCCGGGCGTCGAGGTCAGCGCCTGCGCGTGGGACGACGAGACCTGTCGCTGGACGCTGTCGAGCAGCGACGGGCGCGAATGGCAGGCCGACGCCGTGGTGCTGGCGACGGGGCAGCTCCACCAGCCGTCCTACCCGAGGATCGACGGCAGCGAGGAATACGCCGGTGACAGCTTCCACTCCGCCGGCTGGGATCACGACTACGACCTGCGCGGCAAGCGGGTCGCGGTGATCGGGACGGGCGCCAGCGCGGTGCAGTTCGTGCCCGAGATCGCCAAGGAGGTGGGCCGGCTCGTAGTCTTCCAGCGCACCGGCAACTGGTTCATGCCGCGCAAGAATCGCCGCTACCCGTGGCCGGTCCGGGCGGCGATCCGGTACGTCCCGGTCTTCAGGTTTATCGGCGCGGGTTCATCTTCGAATACGGGGAGTCGCTGACGATGGCGATCCGGCACCCGAACACCTGGGGCCGTGTGGTGGGGGCAATTTCGAGCACATTCATGCGCAGGCAGCTCAAGGATCCGGACGTGCGCCGCAAGGCGTGGCCCGACTACACGTTCGGCTGCAAGCGCGTCCTGTTCAGCTCCCACTTCCTGCCCGCGCTCCAGCGTCCCAACGTCGAGCTCGTCACCGACCCGATCGAGCGGCTGAGCCCGAGCGGTGTCCACACGGCCTCGGGCCAGGAGCACGCCGTCGATTGCATCATCTACGGGACCGGATTCAAGACCACGGACTTCATGTTCCCGATGGAGATCACCGGCGCCGGGGGGACCAGCCTCCGCGATGCCTGGGCGGCCGGACCGCATGCCCATCTCGGCCTGGCGGTGCCGGGCTTTCCGTCGCTGTTCGTGATGTACGGGCCGAACACGAACACCTCGGGCGGCTCGATCATCGTCTACCTCGAGGCCCAAGCCGCTTACCTGCGTCAAGCGCTGGCGCAGGTCCGTGACCGCGGCGTGGCGGCGATCGACGTCCGGCCCGAGGTCGAGGCCGAAAGCGACCGCCGGCTCCAGGCCCGCTTTGCCGGCACGGCCTGGACGCGCTGCGACTCGTGGTACCGGGGCGAGCACGGCCGGATCGTGACCAACTGGCCCGGCTACATGCGCGAATACGTCGCACAGACGAAGGTGCTCGATCCGAGCGAGTACTCGTTCGTCCCAATGGCCGTACCGGAGCTCGAGCCCGACGTGCTCGGATCAGCTGACGGGGCTGCGCAGGACCGAGTCGCCTGAGTGGCGCGGCCTGCCATTCGTCGGTTGCAGCGAGATGCCGACGAAGTGATAGGCGTGAGGGCTCACCGGTAGCGGTACCTCCATCGTCATGGCCCCCCCGGAATGACGCCAGCGACACGAGATCGCCGCGCGAGTTCATCAGCCACAGCTGATAGAAGGTTCCGGGCGTGCTCGGACGCACTCCCCTGACCGACAACCTCGAGCCGGGCCTGGCGGGGGAGCAGGCGGGCTGTCCCGATGGCCGACGAGGTCCCGGCCGTCACCGGGCCAGCCTCGGGTTCCGGGGCGGCATCAGGCAGCACCGGCGGGGGCGGCTCGACGTCCTCCCACGCCTCCCGCGGCATCCCTTGCAGGCGGGCGACCAGCGGCCGGAGTCGCGAGACCTCGGCTCCGAAGGCGGGATTCTCGCGTTCGAGCTCTGCCGCCATCCCTCGACACCAGCCACGCACGGATCACCAGCAAGAGTGTGAGCGGTCAGACGATCACTCTCGGTGGAGTGGTCGCCAAGCTCACAGCGGGGGCCGCAGCGGCGCTCAACCACGCGTTTGGCACCTCGGCCTTCAAGGGCGGTCTGGTCGTGGGGAGAGCAACGGTGAGGGCAACCGTTCGCTGAAGGGACTCCGCTGGACGGCGCTCGGGCCACGTTCGGCTCAGGCGCCGTCTGCCGCTCGGCCCCCTGTTGCTCACCCGACGGCCCGGACAACGGCGGTCGTGATCGCCGCGGCCAACACGACGACGAGGAGCTGGGCTCTGGCGATCAGCGCGATGCAGGCGGCCGCCATGCCGGCCACGCGAGCATCGATGGTGACCGTCCGCGCGTGCCCGCTCACGGTTTCGGTGACGACCAGCGCCGCCAGCAGGGCCGCCGGCAGGAGGAGGATGACCCGCTGCAGGACCGGGTGCAGTTCGCGGCCGCCGAAGATCACCGGTCCGACGGCCTTGATCAGTGCCGTCGTCACGGCCAGGCCGCCGACGGTGATCCACACCGTCGCGCTCATCGGCGCAGTCCCGTGAGCGAGTACAGCGAGGCAGCTATGATCAGAAGCCCGGCAGGCAGGACGGGGGTGAGCAGCAACGCCACCGCGCCGCCGAGCAGGGCCACGAGCTTGGCTCCGGGCTTGCGCAGCTCAGGCACGAGCAGTCCGAGGAAGAAGGCGGGGAAGACCACGTCGAGGCCGAGCGCGTTCGGGTCCTTGATGATCGCGCCTCCGGGCACGCCGAGGACGGTCCCGCCCACCCAGGCCGGATACTGGATGAGCGTGGCGCCGACCAGGAAGTCGACGTCGAACCGGCCGTCCTCTCGGCTGGCCAGCGCCCACGAGGCATCGACGAGCGTCTGCCCCCGCGCGGCCCTGCCCACGTGACGATGGACCAGCGAGGGCGCGATCGCGATCCCCATCGGAACGAAGCGAAGGTTGAGCAGCGAGCCGGCGATGATCGCGGCCAGCGCGCCACCTCCCGCCGCGAGCACGGCGAGCGCGGCGAACTGCGCCGACCCGGCGAACACAATCACCGACATCACGATCGGGGCGATCGGCCCCATGATCGGCCGGGCCACGATCCCGAACGAGATGCCCAGCAGCAGCGATGCGAGCGCGAACGGAACCCCGGCCCTGGCCCCCGACGCGACCGGCCCTCGATGATCTCCCGCGGGGCTCATCCGTCACCCCTCAGCGGTGCCCGCCGCGTCGTG
>JADGPN010000005.1 GCA_017882465.1 Solirubrobacteraceae bacterium | reverse complement strand
GACGGGACCAAGGTGATCGGAAGCTGCGCCGCTCAGCCCCTGACCGCTTCGGGGTCGACGGCCAGCGCGACGTGCACGATCAGCTATGGCGCGGCCGCTGGGCACACGATCAGCGCTCGCTATCTCGGGGACGCCAATTTCGGCGGGTCGACGTCGCCGAGCGGCGACGTGACCGTGCAGAAGAAGCCCGTCAACCGGCCGAGCAGGCTCGGCTCGTCGATGGAATGGATGTTCTTCTTCACGCCGACCTACACGAAGGTTTTGCAACTCATGGTGGACAGCGTGCCGACGGGCGCCACCGTGCTGATCACCTGCCACGGCCATGGGTGCCCGTACGCCAAGCACGCGATCGCGCAGATCAAGCACACCATCTGCAAGACGGTGAAGTCGAAGGGCAAGTCGAAGCGCAAGTGCGTCATCCAAGTGCCGTCGAGCACCGTCCACCTGCAGCCCGGGTTCAAGAACCGCAAGCTCCGGGTCGGAACGACGATCATCGTCGAGATCGTGCGACCCGGCTGGATCGGTAAGCACTACGTGTTCACGATCCGCGCGCGGCAGGGCCCGAGCATCCATCACACGTGCCTGGCGCCCGGAAGCCACCGGCCCGGCGTCGGCTGCTGAGGCCCGCACGACAGCCAGCGACTGCGGCCCCTGAGAGCACGACAGCCAGGGACTGCGGCCCCGGCGGAGTGAGAGTCAGTCCCGCCCGCGCTCGACGCGGATCTTGAAGCGCTGTACGTCCGCTCGGCGAACGAGCTCGCCGCCGCGCTCGTAGGGGACGATTTCGGCGCGAAGCTCCCGCCGCAGCGCCTCCAGCCGCTCCACCTCCTGCTTGAGCTCGCCGGCCCGCCGCTCGAGCGCGGCGACCTTGCGCGCCATCGATGCGAGCTGCGACTCGAGCTCGAACACGCGCTCGACTCCGGCCAGGTTCATGCCCAGCTCGGCGGTCATCCCCTGGATCCGGCGCAGCCGGTCGACGTCCTCCCGCGAGTAGAGCCGGGTCCCCTTCGGCGAGCGCTTGGGTTCGATCAGCCCACGCGCCTCGTACATCCGCAATGTCTGCGGATGCATCTCGGCCAGCTCGGCGGCCACCGAGATCATGAACACGCCGCGATCGGTGGAGACCTCCACCCTGGTGGTGGTCGACCTCACCCGCCGCGTGGCCATCAGCTCGTCTCCCCGGACGCGGTCTGGGCGAACAGCTTCGCCCGGGGGTCGCCGTTCATCACCTCGGACAGCCGATCGACGGCCTCGGATTGCTCAGCCGAGAGCGATGCCGGAACGTCGATCACGAACCGGTAATGGATGTCCCCGCGACCCTTGCCACCAAGCTTTGTCGGCCCCTCGCCGCGGATCCGCTGAACGGTGCCGTGCTTGGTCCCGCGCGGGACGCGCAGGCGCTTTGACCCGTGCAGCGTCGGCACCTCGATCACCGCGCCGCGGATCGCCTCGGGGATCGTCAGCGGCACCTCGACCTCGAGGTTGTCGCCGGAGCGCGTGAACACGGGTGAGTCGGACACCCTGGTGATCACGTACAGATCGCCGGGATCGGCGCCGTGCAGACCTGGCTCGCCCTTGCCGGCCAGGCGGATCCGGCTCCCCTCGCGGACGCCGGCGGGAATGTTGACACGCAAACGGCGGACGCTCCGCTGGGCGCCCGTCCCGCCACAGGTCGTGCACGGATCCTCGATCACCGTGCCTGACCCGTTGCAATTTGAGCACGGCTGGGAGATAGAGAAGATCCCCTGGCTCTGGGCCTCGATCCCGCGGCCCTCGCAGACGGGACAGACTCGGGGCTGCGTTCCCGGCTTGGCGCCCGTCCCGTGACACGTGGGGCACGGCTGCGAGGTCGGCACGGCCAGCGGAATCTGGGCCCCGTCGATCGCCTGCTGGAAGGTGAGCGAGACCTCGGTCTCGAGGTCTCGTCCGCGCTGCATGCCGGGCCGGCCACGAGTGCCGGCGCCACCGCGGCCGCCCGCGGAACCACCCGCGCCACCGCCACCGCCGAACAGGTTCGAGAGGATGTCGCTGAAGCCGCCACCGAACGAGCTGGCGTCGAACCCGCCGGGCATGTTGAAGCCGCCCAGCGGACCCGTGCCGCGGTCGTATTGCTTGCGCTTGTCCGGATCGGACAGGACGTCGTTGGCCTGGGAGACCTCCTTGAAGCGCTCCTCGGCCTGCTTGTCGCCGGCGTTGGTGTCCGGGTGGTACTTGCGCGCGAGCTTCCGGTAGGCCTTCTTGATCTCCTCGTCGGAGGCGTTCTTGCCTACCCCGAGAATCTTGTAGTAGTCGGGTCGCTCAGCCATCTCACAGGCTCCTTACCCCGCGACGACGACGCGCGCGGGCCTGAGGACGTTCTCGCCCAGGCGGTAACCCCGCTGGTAGACCTCGACGATCGTGCCAGAGGTGACGCCCTCGACAGGCTGCTGCGCCACCGCCTCGTGGTGCTGCGGGTCGAACTGCTCGCCCGTGGGCGAGAACGGCTCGATGCCCACGCGCGCGAGCGCCGCGATCACGTCCGCGTGGACCAGCTGAATCCCCGAGACGAGCGTCGCGTCGACGCCCTCGGAGGAGCCCTCCGGCCCTGACGCCTGGGCAGCTGTCAGGGCGCGATCGAGATTGTCGACCGCCGGCAGCAGCTCACGGGCGAGCTTCGTCACTCCGCGCGCCTCGGCCAGGCCCATCTCTCGGGTCGCCCGCTTGCGGTAGTTCTCGAAGTCGGCCTTCGTGCGCTTCGCCAGCTCCAGGTACTCGTCGGCCTTGCGGGCCTGGACGGCAACATCCTCCTCGAGCTGCCGCTCGGCCTCGGGGCCATCGGCCTCCGGACCCACCGCGACGGCCGGACCCTCCCGACCCTCCGAGCCCTCCGGCTCTCCCTGAGACAAGGGTACGACACCGGGCTCCTGGGAGCCCGGCGCGCGTCCACCGTCCACCGCCGGGGAGGCGGCTGCAGCCGAGGCCGGTCGAGTGGCCTCGGCAGCAGCACCGCCCCCGGCGGTGGCCACGTCTGTCTCGGGCTCCGAGACACCGAAGCCCGGATCGCGCTTTGACGAGTTCATCTACTTGCCCTCGTCGACGACTTCGGCGTCCACCACGTCCTCGGCGCCCGCGCCGTTGGTGGCGTGCTCGGCTCCGGCGCCATCCGCCGAGCCGGCTGCCGACTGCTCCTGGGCACGCTGGTACATCGCCTCGGAGACCTTGTGGAACGACGCCTGCAGCGCCTCGGTTTTGGCGTTGATGTCCGCCGCGTCCTCGGACGTGAGCACCTCGCGCACGACCTTGATCGCGGCCTCGATCTCCTCCTTGGAGCTCGAGTCGACGGCCTCGCCGAGGTCCTTGAGCTGGCGCTCGGCCTGGTAGGCGGCGTTCTCGCCGTTGTTCCTGGCCTCGGCGAGCTCACGCAGGCGACGGTCGTCGTCGGCGTGCGCCTCGGCGTCGGTGACCATCTTCTTGATCTCGTCGTCGGACAGACCGGAGCCCGCCTTGATCTCGATCTTCTGCTCCTTGCCGGTGCCGAGATCCTTCGCCGACACGCTGAGGATGCCGTTGGCGTCGATGTCGAACGCGACCTCGATCTGCGGAATGCCGCGCGGCGCCGGCGGGATGCCAGTCAGCTGGAACTTGCCCAGCGACTTGTTGTACGCGGCCATCTCGCGCTCGCCCTGGAGCACGTGGATCTCCACCGACGGCTGGTTGTCCTCGGCCGTGGAGAAGATCTCCGACTTGCGGGTCGGGATCGTGGTGTTGCGCTCGATCAGCCTTGTCATCACGCCGCCCTTGGTCTCGATACCGAGGGTGAGCGGGGTGACGTCGAGCAGGAGGACGTCCTTGACATCACCGGCGAGCACGCCGGCCTGGATGGCGGCGCCTACCGCGACGACCTCGTCGGGGTTCACGCCACGGTGGGGCTCCTTGCCCGTCAGCTCCTTGACCTTCTCCTGCACGGCGGGCATGCGCGTCATACCGCCGACCATGACCACATGGTCGATGTTCGCGGCGCCCTTCTCCTTGGCGTCGTCGAGCGCCTGGCGGACCGGACCGACGGTGCGGTCGAGCAGCGCCGCGGTCAGCTCGTTGAGCTTGGCCCGCGAGAGGCGGGTGTCGAGATGCTTGGGCCCGCTGGAGTCGGCGGTGATGAAGGGCAGGTTGATCTGCGTCTCCTGGGTGGTGGAGAGCTCGATCTTGGCCTTCTCCGCAGCTTCGTAGAGCCGCTGGAGCGCCATCGGATCGGCGCTCAGATCGATGCCCTGTGACTTCTTGAACTCGGACACGAGCCAGTCGACCACGGCCTTGTCGAAGTTGTCGCCGCCGAGGTGGTTGTCACCGGCGGTCGCCTTGACCTCGAACACGCCGTCGCCGATCTCCAGGACGGACACGTCGAAGGTGCCGCCGCCGAGGTCGAAGACGAGGATCGTCTGGTCGGACTCCTTGTCGAGTCCATAGGCGAGCGACGCGGCGGTCGGCTCGTTGATGATCCGCTTGACGTCGAGCCCGGCGATCTTGCCGGCGTCCTTGGTGGCCTGGCGCTGATCGTCGTTGAAGTACGCGGGCACGGTGATCACCGCGCTGTCGACCGTCTCGCCCAGGTAGGCCTCGGCGTCGGCCTTCAGCTTCTGCAGGATCATCGCGCTGATCTCCGGCGGCGAGTACTGCTTGCCGCCCGCCTCGACCCGCGCGTCGCCGCCGGGTCCAGAGACGACCTTGTACGGCACGATCGACTCCTCCTCGCGCACCTCGGCCTCCTTGCGGCCCATGAAGCGCTTGATCGAGAAGATCGTGTTCTGCGGGTTGGTGACGGCCTGGCGCTTGGCGACGGTGCCGACCAGACGCTCACCGGATGACGTGAACGCGACCACGGACGGGGTGGTGCGCCCGCCCTCGGCGTTCTCGATGACCGTGGGCTCGCCACCCTCGAGCACTGCCATGCACGAGTTCGTCGTCCCCAGGTCGATACCGATCGTCTTAGCCATATTCGTTCTGCTCCTGTACGTTCGTAAAAATCTCAGTCAGGTTATAGCAGATCTGACAAGTTTCCGCCAGTCCTCAACGCTCCGCGAGGACACGACCGGGGTACTACCACTCAGCGACCCAGGAACGCCTCGGCACTCGGGCACATCCGCCTCAGAGCACACAAGGCGCAGGCCGGCCGCCGGGCGCTGCAGGTGCGCCGGCCGTGACGCAGCAGGTTCATGTGCAGCTCCAGCTCCTCGCCGGCGGGCGTGATCGCGAGCATCGTGTCGTGCAGCTCCTCGAACGGCGCGCCGGGACGGAACAGCCCCAGCCGCGAGCCGACCCGCGAGACGTGGGTGTCGACCGGCACGTCGTGCATCCCGAACGCGAACAGAAGCACGCACGCCGCCGTCTTGCGCCCCACGCCCGGGAGCGAGCACAGGTAGGCCTGGGCCTCGGGGACGCTGAGCGAGGGCAGCCAGTCGAGTGACAGCTCGCCTCCTGACTCGGAGGACTCACCGATCGCCTCCAGGATCGCCTTGATCCGGGCCGATTTGACCTTCGAGATGCCGCCGGGCCGGATCGCCGCCTCGATCTCGTCGACCGGCGCGTCGCGCACCGCCTCCCAGCTGGGGAAGCGGTCGCGCAGCCCCAGGTAGGCGACGTCCCGGTTGCGATCGTTGGTGCTCTGGGAGAGAACCGTCAGCACCAGCTCTGCGATCGGGTGGCCATGCGGCCCGTTCAGAGGGCGCCCGTACACGTCCCGCAGGCGGTCACGGACCGCCCGCACCCGCCGTGGCGCCGGGCGCCTCCAGACGCCAGGCGCGGCACCGCCCCGACCGCCACCCGCCGGCGACCGACCCCGCGCCGCCGCGCTCACTCCAGTGCGCCGAGGCGCTCGCACGCCCTGGCGCCCTCGATCACGGCGTCACGCAGGGCGGCGGCGGCCGCCGGCGGGTAGTAACCGGCCAGCGCGAGCCGGGCGAGCAGCACGCCCATCAGCACGTCACCGGCGCCGATGGTGCTGAGCACACGCGCACCGATGCCCGGCACATCGGCCCGGAGCTCGCCGCGCAGGATCGCGCCGCTGGGCCCCAGCGTGATCACCACCAACCGCGCACCGGCCTTGAGCAGCGCCGTCGCCGCCCGCTCGGGGTCGTCCTCGCCGGTCATCAGCGCCGCCTCGGCGCGATTGGTGCGCACCAGCAGCGCGCCGGGCACGCAGGCGTTCGCGCTGGCGGCAGCGTCGGCCAGGGACCGCCAGCGGTGCAGGCGAAGGTTGGGGTCGAACACGACCGGGCGCCCCAGCTCCAGCGCCGCCTCGCGGGCGCGCATGGTCACCGCCCGCTCAGCGGCGCCGACCAGCGTGTTGGTGCTGAGGAACAGGCCGGCGGCGCCCGCGACCGCGATCTCGAGCTCATCTCCGAGCGCCTCGATCACTCCCGCGATCCCCTCGCCATACATCGTGTAGCCGGGCTCCCCGTCGGAGTCGAGCACGACCAGGGCCAGCGTCGTCTGCACATCCGCCACCAGCCTGAACCACGACAGCTCGACGCCCTCGTCCTCCAGGCGGTCGCGCAGCCAGCGACCCCAGTCGTCGTCGCCAGCCGCCCCGGCCAGTGACACCCGGGCGCCGTGGCGCGCCGCCGTGACCGCGATGTTGGCCGTCGCGCCGCCGAACCGCGGCACGAACGACTCGGCTTCGGCGAGGTCACGCCCGCGTTCCGGGGCGATCAGATCGACCAGCGCATCCCCCAGGCAGAGCGTCGTCGTGGGCATGCGGGCTTCCACTGACGGAGTGCTCATCGAACGGGACGTTATCCTCGCCGACGGGTGCGCGTCGACGAGCACACGATCGAGGTCGCAGAAGCGCCCCTCTTCTATCGCAGCGCCGGCAGCGGAGCTGCACCGGTGCTCTACCTCCACGGTTCCCCGACGAGCTCCGACGACTGGCCCGAGTTCCTGGAGCGGACCGGTGGACTGGCGCCGGACCTGATCGGCTTCGGCCGCTCGGCCAAGGGCGGGAACCTCGACTACACGCTCGACGGGCTGGCCGACTTCGTCGAGCGCTTCCTGGCCGCGCTGGGCGTCCACGAGGTCAGCCTCGTGGCCCACGAGTGGGGCGCGGCCGCCGGGCTCGTGTTCGCTCAGCGGCATCCCGGGCGCGTGAATCGCATCGTCCTCATCAACGCCCTTCCGCTGCTCGACGGCTTCCGCTGGCACCGTCTGGCCCGGGCCTGGCGGCGCCCTGTGCTCGGCGAGCTGGTGCACGGCATCACCAACCGGCGACTGCTGGCTCGCGAGCTCCGCCGCGGGACGGTCACGCCGGAGGGGTGGTCCGGCGCCCGCATCACCGCCGTGTGGGAGCAGTTCGACCAGGGCACCCAGCGCGCGATCCTGCGCCTGCATCGGGCCACGAGCGAGCCGGCTTTGGCCGCGGCCGGCGCTCGGCTGCCCGAGCTCGACGTCCCGGCGCTGGTGCTGTGGGGAGAGCACGATCCCTGGCTCAGGGCGGAGCTGGCCGACGCCTACGGCAAGCGGCTGCCCCGGGCGACCGTGGAGCGGCTCCCCGCGGCGGGCCACTGGCCGTGGCTCGACGATCCGGCCGTGCCGGACCGCGTGGCCGCGTTCCTCGGGAGCGCGTGATGAGCGTCGATCCCAGGCGGATAGCTCCGGTGGCGGTGGCCGGAGTGCTCGCGTTCGTCTACGTCGTGGTCTCGCCGCCCAGCCTCGACCTCGCGACGCACCTGCTGCGGGCCAAGCTGTTCACCGTCCAGGGCTTCGGGATCTGGAACAACTGGTGGTACGGCGGGCACCACACGCCCAGCTACAGCGTGCTGTTCCCGCCGGCGGCAGCAGCGCTGACCCCGCAGCTGGCGGCGGCGATCGCCGCGACCGCGACAGCCGCGCTGTTCGCGCCGCTGGCCCACGATCGCTTCGGCCCGGACTCGTGGCTCGGCGCGACCTGGTTCGGGGCGGCCACCGCCACCAACCTGTTCACCGGCCGGCTCGCATTCGCCTTCGGGCTGCTCCCGGCCGTGGCCGCGATGCTCGCGCTGGAGCGGCGCCGGCCCGTGCCGGCGTGTGGCCTGGCGGCGCTGTCAGCCCTGTGCAGCCCGGTCGCGGCGCTGTTCGCCGCCATCGGCGGGGCCGCCTACGCGATCGGCGCCTGGATGGGCGCACGGCAGGATCGGGAGGACCAGCACCCGCCCGCGCCCACGCCGGCAGATCCCCCCGTTCACCCGCCCGCGGCCGCGCGGGCGCGGGCCCAGCCCCCCAATCCCCTCGCCGGGATCGCGCTGGCCGCTGCCGCGCTGATCCCCGTCGCGGCGCTCGCGATCGCCTTTCCGGAAGGGGGCACCGAGCCGTTCACGTTCGCGACGCTGTGGCCGATCCCGGTGGTCGGCGTCGCCGCCCTGCTGGCGCTCCCCCGGGACGCATGGACGCTGCGCGCCGGCGTGGCGCTGTACGTGGCCGGTTGTCTGGTGGCGTTCGCGATCGCGACCCCGGTGGGCAGCAATGTCGCCCGGCTCGGGGCGCTCGTCGCGGGCCCCCTGGCGGCGCTGCTGTGGTGGCGCCGGCGCCCCGCGCTGCTGCTGGCCGTCGCCGTGCCGCTGATCTATCTCCAGTGGCAGGCGCCCGTCCGCGATGTGCGCACCGCCACCGGCGATCCATCGGCCTCGGCTGCCTACTACCAGCCGCTGCTCGACTTCCTCGGCCGCCAGTCAGGGCCTCCGTTCCGGGTCGAGATCCCCTTCACCCAGTTCCACTGGGAGGCGTACGTGGTCGCGCCGCGGTTCCCGATCGCCCGCGGCTGGGAGCGACAGCTCGATATCCAGGACAACCACCTGTTCTACGGCGGTGCGCTGAACCCGCAGACCTACCACGCCTGGCTGCGAAGCCTGGCCGTGCGCTTCGTGGCCGTGCCGGACGCGCGCCTCGACTACTCCGCCCACCGCGAGACGCGGCTGATCGACCGCGGCCTGCCCTACCTGCGGCTGGCCCGGCGGATGCGGCACTGGGCCGTGTACGAGGTCATCGATGCCACGCCGATCGTGCAGGGCGCGGCGACCCTGCGCTCGATCGGCTCGGACTCGCTGACAATCTCGGTGCTCCGTCCCGGCACCGCGCTGGTGCACGTGCGCTTCACGCCGTACTGGAAGCTCGGCGATGGGTTCGGGTGCGTGATGCCGGCGGGCGACTTCACGCACCTGACGTTGCGGCACGCCGGTGTGACCCGCCTCGCGGCGGCGTTCTCGCTGGGGCGCGTTGGCGCGCGCTCGCCGAGGTGCAGCTGAGAGCACCCGAAACCCTAATTGGGTCGGCCCGCGAGCATCGATAGGATGCCCGCCTGCCATGCGTCGTCGGCTTCGGTCCATCGAGGCGCGGGTCCTTCCGCGCGGCTGGCCTGACGTATTCCGTCAGGTCGGGCTGTTCGCTGCCGCCTACGTGCTCTATCAGGTGGTGCGCGGGATCGTCGACGGCAGCGGCTACAAGCCCTACGGCGACGCGACCAAGATCATCAACTTCGAACGGGTGCTGCACGTGTTCGTCGAGCCCAGCATCCAGGGCTGGGCCTCGTCGCGGCACTGGATCATCGACTCGGCCGACTGGATCTACCTCAACGCCCACTACGCGGTGACGCTGGGCGTATTGGTGTTCATCTACCTGCGCCGGAACGATTCCTTCTACTTCGTGCGCAACGTGTTCATGGTCGCCATGGCGATCGCTCTGGTGGGCTACTGGCTCTACCCGACCGCGCCGCCGCGGCTGATGTCGGAGTGGGGCTTCACCGACTCGATCGCGCAGTTCACGGGCGTCCAGGTCGATAATGGGCCGCTGCACAGCTTCCTGAACCTGTACGCCGCCGTGCCCTCCATGCACGTGTGCTTCGCGATGCTGGTCGGGTTGGCGATGGGCCGGCTGGTCAAGCCCCTGCCGGCTCGGATCGCGTGGCGGCTGTATCCCTTGGTGGTCAGCTTCGTCGTGATCGCGACCGGTAATCACTACCTCACCGACGTGGTGCTCGGGGCCGTGACCGCGGGAGCCTCCTGGATGCTGGCCGACCGGCTGTTCGCCCGCGCCCGGCCACATGCCTGGGCGTTCCGCGAATCACGCGCACGGGCATCGGCGTAGCCATGGCTCAGCAGGCCAAGCCGGCGCAGACCCCCGCCGGGGGGCCCCGTCGCGGGCGCTCCAGGCGCGAGGGGCCGACGACGCAGGAGATCTCGACGCTGATGCGCGACCGGCTGATCGAGTCGCGGCTGACCCCGAACGCGATCTCACTGACCGGCTTCGTGCTGAACGTGGCCGCGGCGGCGCTGGTCGTGGAGCGCCTCTTCTTCCTGGCCGGGATCGCGTTCATCATCGGCTCGATCATGGACACCCTGGACGGGCGCTACTCGCGCATGTCCGGCAAGGGCACTCCGTTCGGCGCCTTCCTGGACTCGACGCTGGACCGGCTCGAGGAGGGCATCGTGCTGACGGCGGTGGCGGCCTACTTCGCCTCCCGCCACAACCAGGTGGCCGTTGCCGCCGTGGTGGTGGCCGTCCTGTTCTCGCTGATGGTCTCCTATACGCGGGCACGTGCCGAGGCGCTCGGCGTGGCCTGCAAGGTGGGGCTGGCGACCCGGCCGGTGCGGGTCGTGATCATCGCCGTCGGGCTCGTGTTCGCCCGGGGAGCGGCCATCGGCAACTTCTCGCTGCTGGCCCCCGCCGTGTACGTGCTCGCCGCGGTCACCGTGCTCACGACCGTGCAGCGCGTCCTGCACGTGCGCAAGCAGCTGAACGCCGCCGCATAGCGCTCCGTGCGCCCCGCGCCCGCCGCCGCCTCGATCCCGGGTCAGGACGCGGGTGTAACCAACTCGTTGTCCAGGGATACATAGCGCGAGGTCTCGGGAGCGGGTGCGCCTGTTGGTTTGGCGGCTAGCCCGCTGCCTCAGCAGAAGACGGCGCTCCCGGGCCTTCCGGCACAGCGACGCGAGCACTTGAGAAGGGAACTCTTCACCGTGAGTACGATCGACGGCTCGGCCAACGGCGCCGGGCGACACCAGCAGGACAAGGTTCGCGTCGCCATCATCGGCGTGGGCAATTGCGCGAGCTCGTTCGTGCAGGGCATCCGCTACTACCAGGACGCGCGCGTGGGCGACTCGGTCCCGGGCCTGATGCACGTCGATCTCGGCGGGTATCACGTGCGCGACATCGAGTTCACCGCGGCCTTCGACATCGACGCCGACAAGGTCGGCAAGGACCTCTCGGAGGCGATCTTCTCGGGCCAGAACAACACCCTGAAGCTCGGGGGCGACATCCCCGATCTGGGCGTCGAGGTGATGCGCGGGATGACGCACGACGGCCTCGGCAAGTACCTGAAGCAGAAGATCACCAAGGCCCCCGGGCCGACCGCGGACATCGTCGAGGTGCTGCGCGCCACCAACACCGATGTGGTCGTGTCCTACCTGCCCGTCGGCTCCGAGCAGGCGACCAAGTGGTACGTCGAGCAGGTGCTGGAAGCAGGCTGCGGGTTCGTCAACTGCATCCCGGTGTTCATCGCCCGCGAGGACTATTGGAACCAGCGCTTCAAGAAGGCCGGGCTGCCGATCGTCGGCGACGACATCAAGTCCCAGGTCGGGGCGACGATCGTCCACCGGACGCTCGCGCGGCTGTTCCACGACCGCGGCGTGAAGCTGCTGCGCACCTCGCAGCTGAACGTGGGCGGCAACATGGACTTCTACAACATGCTCGAGCGCGAGCGGCTGGAGTCGAAGAAGATCTCCAAGACCAACGCCGTCACGTCGATCATGGGGCACACGCTGCCCGCCGACGACGTTCACGTCGGCCCGTCGGACTACGTGCCGTGGCTGACCGACCGCAAGTGGGCCCACATCCGCCTCGAGGGTCAGGCGTTCGGCGACGTGCCGCTGACCGCAGAGCTGAAGCTCGAGGTCTGGGACTCGCCCAACTCGGCGGGAATCGTGATCGACGCGGTGCGCTGCTGCAAGCTCGCGCTCAACCACGGGCTCAGCGGGCAGCTCGATGGCCCCAGCTCGTACCTGATGAAGTCGCCGATGCACCAGCGTCCGGACGACGACGCGCGGGAGTTGACGGAGGAGTTCATCGCCAAGTACGGCGGCAAGGTCGCACCGCCGCCGATCCGCAAGGCGGCGACGAAGACCAAGGCACCCGCACGCGGGGCCGCGAGCACCAAGAAGTAGCCGACCGCTACCGGCAGTCAAACCAGGGCCGCGGTAGCGGCCCCTCTATCCTCCACCTCGTGTCCGCGGCTCGCCCGCCCGCTCGCCTATCAGGCTCGCCAAACTGGGCGGACGCCGCATCGTCCGGCTACCGCCTCGCGATCGCGCAGGTCACCCCGTTCGCGTGGGAGGCAGCGAACGAGGTCAACGAGTACGTCGCGCGGGTCTCCGATGAGCTCGCCCGGCGCGGTCACGCAGTGGTCGTGATCGCCCCGTCTGAGTCCAGCGCGCTGGTCCGTGACTCGCGCCGCGCGATCCGAGCCGCGAGGGAGCAGCCGCAACGGCTGCTCGACCGGGCGCTCGCCAGTCCGCTGGTGCTCGGCGTCGGCGAGGTCTTGCCGTTCTCCCCCACCCGGCGTCGTGCGGCCTCGCTTCCGGTCGACGTGGCCCGCACGATCGAGGATGCGCTGACCGCGATACCGCTCGACGTCGTCCACGTCCACGAGCCGTTCGCGCCCAGCGCGTCGAGCTCAGCGCTGCGACAGTCCCGGGCGCTCAACGTCGGCAGCTTCCACGCTCCGACCGAGCGCATCCTCTCGACCCAGCTCGCACGGCCGCTGGCCCAGCTCCTGTTCGGGCGGCTCGACGCGCGCACCGCGAGCTATCAGGCCACGCGCGAGCTGATGCAGCGCTACTTCCCCGGCGAGTACGCGGTCGTAGCTCCCGGTGCCGATCCGGGCGAGACCCGCGCCGCACGCGACCACGTCCGGTTGGCGATGATCGCCGGCGAGGAGCGAGCCGCCCTTCGCACCCTTCTGCGCGCGCTGCGCGAGCTCCCGCCCGAGCTCGACTGGAGCGCCACCGTGCTCTCCCCCCGCCCCCTGGCCGCACCGGCGGCGCTGGGCCGGCTCGTGCGCGAGCGGATCAGCTTCCTCAGCGCCGGCGAGAGCAGCGAGGCGCAGGTGCTGGCGGACGCCGACATCGTCGTGCTTGCCTCGGAGGGTGTGCGGACCACCCCGGGAGTCCTGGTGCGCGCGATCGCCGCGGGCGCGGTCCCGGTGGCCTCGCGGCTGGCGCCCTACGAGGAGGTACTCGCCGAGGGTGAATACGGGCTCGTGTTCGAGCCCGGAGACGTGCTGACGCTGACGGCGCAGCTGACGAAGGTGATCGCCGATTCGGAGCTGCGAGACGGGCTCAGGGCCTCGGCGCAGGCGCTGCGGGCGACCTTCACCTGGCCGCGGGTGACCGACGAGCTCGAGCGTGTCTACCGTCGCCTGGTCGCCCGCCGCCACGACGGCCGCGGCGACCGGCGCGTTCGCCCGCGGCTCACCGAGCGTCCGCTGATCGACGTCGATCTGCACATGCACACCGACCACTCCTACGACTGTGCGACGCCGGTCGAGGTGCTGCTAGCCGAGGCCCGGGCCCGCGGACTCGGGGCGATCGCGGTCACCGACCACAACGAGATCTCAGGCGCCCACGAGGCGCGCGAGAAGGCCGTCGGCGTCAAGGTGATCGTGGCCGAGGAGGTCAAGACCGCCCACCAGGGCGAGGTGATCGGGCTGTTCATCGAAGAGAAGATCCCGCGCGGGCTGACGCTCGAGGAGACGATCGCCGAGATCAAGCGCCAGGGCGGCCTGGTCTACGTTCCCCATCCGTTCGACCGCCTGCACTCGGTCCCGGACTACGAGCATCTGCTCTCGGTGCTCGACGACGTGGACGCGATCGAGGTGTTCAATCCGCGGGTGGCGATCAGCGAGTTCAACGAGGAAGCGGTCCGCTTCGCGGCCAAGTACCGGATTCCCGCCGGGGCCGGCTCGGACGCGCACGTGCCCCAGGGCCTGGGCTCGGTGCGGATCCGCATGCGCGATTTCAACGGGCCGGAGGAGTTCATGGAGTCGCTGCGCGACGCCGATATCGTCCGCAATCCGGCCAGCCTGTTCTACGTCCAGGCCCTGAAGTTCCTGCAAACGAAGGCCATGCCGGCACCTGCCCGCAAGGCCTCGCGAGACCGCCGCGTGCGCCGTGTGACCGGCCGAGGTCCACGCAAGTCCTGATGCACCCGCAAGGACAAGCCCGCCAGCCGTCCAATCCGAGGAGCATGCCCGCAACGGACGACGAGATCCGCGAGAAGTACCTGGAGCGCGCGATCCGCGAGCTCAATGCGCTCACGCGAGAGCTCCAGAGCTGTCCCCACTGTCCGCGGGGCAACCTGATGCCCGTGCTCGGGTCGGGCCATCCGCAGGCCGACATCTTCCTGATCAAGTACTCCGCGCGTCCCGCGGAGGTCGAGGAGGGCGTGGCCTTCTACGGCCGCACCGGCAACGCGCTGATGAAGTCGCTCAAGCGACTGTCCATCGACCCGCTCGCGGTGTACGGCACCCTGTGCGTCAAGTGCCCGGTCTCCGATCCGGTGATGGCCGACCCGGCCTGCGTCGCCCGGCTGGTCGAGGAGCTGGCGATCGTGCAGCCGAAGATCGTCGTGGTGATGGGCGAGGATGCGCTGGGCGCCGTGAACGACCTCGACGTCCCGCTGGCCCGCGAGCTGAGCCCGGAGCCGGGCGAGCTCCAGCGGCTGACCGGCTCAATCGAGGCGCTGTTTGTACCCAACATCGATGAGGCGCTCGACGAGGAGCCGGCCAAGCGCGCGTTCTGGGCCGCATTCCGGGTGCTCGGCCAATGGTGGGCGGATCTACCTCCGTATTAGCGTCGGGGGTGGGAAATCCGCTGCGCGAGCTCGAACAGGAACGTGTGTCATACAGTCAGGACGTCACCGTCGTGACGGCCCTGGTGCTGCTGGTCGGGGCAGCGGTCCTGTTTCCGGCGTCGGCGAGTTCGTGGCCCGAGGCCAGCCGCTGATGCGCGTCCACGGAGGCGCCGAGCCCGATCGCGCCCTCCTGTGCGGCGCCATCAGCGTGTCCGAGGAGGGATCCGCATCATCGTGGACACGGCGATCCGGGCACTCGGGAGGGCGCGGGCATGATCGCCGATCCCGGCTCGTTCCTGGTCGTGGTCATGATCGCCGCGTTCTCGCCGCTGATCGCCGCCCTGGCCAGCCGCTGGCTGCCCGGGCTGATCGTCCCGATCGTGGTGATCGAGATCGCGCTCGGGGCCCTGCTCGGTCCCCACGGGCTGAAGCTGGCCAAGGTCACCGGGGTCCTGAGCTTCCTGGCCACCCTGGGTCTGGGCTTCCTGTTCTTCTTCGCCGGCTACGAGATCGACTTCAGGCGGATTCGCGGCACCCCGCTGCGGCTGGCGGTGATCGGCTGGGGGATCTCGCTCGTGCTCGCCTATTCGATCGCCGGCGTGCTGGCCGCGGCGGGGATCGTGATCTCGGGCCTGCTCACCGGATCGGCGATGTGCACCACGGCGATCGGCACGATCCTGCCCGTGATGCGCGACACCGGGCAGCTGACGGCGCGGTTCGGGCCGATGATGCTGGCCGCGGGCGCGGTGGGCGAGCTCGGACCGATCCTGATCGTGACCCTGGTGCTGAGCACCGAGTCCGACACCGGCACGCAGGCGCTGCTGCTGGCGGCGTTCGTGCTGCTGACCATTCTCGCCGCCGTCGCCTCGCACGCGACCATCGACCGGGCGTGGCCGTTCCTCGACCGCTCGATGGACTCCAGCGGCCAGGTTCCGGTGCGGCTCACGGTGCTGCTTGTGTTCGCGCTGGTCGTGATCGCGTCGAAGCTCGGGCTCGACATCATCCTGGGGGCGACCGCAAGGCACTGGCCCTGTTCTCGGCCACCCAGCTGCCGCTCGTGGTGGCGATCACCAGTCTGGGCGTCCAGCAGGGTGAGATGCGACCCTCGACAGCGGTGGCGCTGGTCACCGCGGCCGTCCTCTCGGTGCTGATCTTCCCGTCGCTGGCGATTGCCGTCCGGCGACCCGACCAGCAGATGCCCGCTGCGCCTGAGCTCGCCGTTGACCCGGCAACGAGCTGAGCAGAGGACTAGACTGAGCGCATGGGCCTTGAAGAGCAAAGCATCGAGAGGGTCGGCGATCGCTGCGAGGAGTGTGGCGCCAAGCTGACGCCTCAGGAGCTGCAGGCGGTGATGGAGTCCGGTGGTCCCGCGCTGTGCGCCATCCATGCCGCCGAGGACGAGCCCGGGCTGGTCGAGGCGGAAACGGAGTAGCCGCTTGAGTCAGCCTTCGGGCACCAGGACGATCTTGCCGAGCTTCCCGCCGGCGCCGAAGCGCTCGTAGGCCGCCTCGACCTCGTCCAGCGAGTGAGTGGCGGCGATCGGTACCTCCAGCGCGCCGGCGTCGAACAGCGGCAGCACCGAGCGCTCGAGGGCGCGGGCGGTGAGCGCCTTCTCCTCGAGTGGCCGGGGGCGCAGGGTGGAGGAGTGGATGGCGCCGCGGACAGCCATCAGGGCGGCGAGATTGAGCTCGCCCTTGGCGCCGCCGGCGATCCCGATCACGATGATCCGCCCGCACGTGGCCAGAGCGCCGACGTTCTCGCCCAGGCTGGGGGCGCCGACGAGCTCCAGGATCACGTCGAAGGGGCCGCGCGCGCCGAACCCCTCGGGCGCGATCACCTCGGCGCCGAGCGCGGCGACCTGGTCACGCAATCCTTCGTTGCGCACCGTCGCGATCACGCGGGCGCCGATCGCCCGCCCGAGCTGGATCCCCGCCGTACCCACGCCGCCGGCGCCGCCGTGCACGAGCAGTCGCTCGCCCGGCTCGAGCTCGGCCTGGGTGAAGAGCGCGTCGTGGGCGGTGGTGAACACCTCCGGCAGCCCACCCGCCTCGGCCCATGAGAGCCGCTCGGGCACCGGCATCAGCACCCGCTCGTGGACGGTCGCGAGCTCAGCCTGGCCGCCGCCGGCCACGATTCCCATCACCCGGTCTCCGACCGAGAAGCGCGCGGCGCCCGGACCCAGCGCGATGACCTGGCCGGCCAGCTCCAGTCCCGGGATGTCGGCCGGGACGCCCGGGGGAGGGGGATAGCGCCCGCGGCGCTGGAGCATGTCGGCGCCGTTGAGCCCGGCGCCGCGCACGCGCACCAGCACCTCGCCCGAGCCCGGCTCGGGATCCGGTCGCTCGACGACGTGGAGCTCCCCGTCCTTGATCGTGACCGCTCGCATGACGCCGCAAGCCTACCCGCGGTCGAGCACCGCGACGCACTCGATGTGCGGGGTCTGCGGGAACATGTCCACCGGCCGGACCTGGCGCAGCACATATCCGGACTCGACCAGCTGGGCGGCATTGGGAGCCAGGGTGGTCGGGTTGCAGGAGACGTAGACGATGCGCTTGGGCGAAGCCTCGATCATCCGCCGCACGATCTTCTGCGACAGGCCGGCCCGCGGCGGGTCGACGACCAGCACGTCGGGACTCCCGGCCTCGGCGACCAGGTCGCGCAGCGCCAGCCGCACATCACCGACGAAGAAGTTCGCATTGTCGATCTCGTTCAGCCGCGCATTGGCGATCGCGTCCGCCACTGCCTCCTCCACCAGCTCCAGCCCCCACAGCTCGGCGGCCCGCGGCGAGAGCGTCAGGCCGATCGTCCCGATCCCGCAGTACAGGTCGTATACGCGCTCGTAACCGCTCAGGTCGGCGTATTCCCGCGCCAGCCCGTAGAGCTGCTCGGCCATCTCCGTGTTGGTCTGAAAGAAGGCCTGGGGCGAGATCCGGACCCGCATCCCCAGCAGCTCCTCGTCCAGGCGGTCCCGGCCCGCCAGCAGCTCGGTCTCGCCGCCCTGCGTCGTCTCGCCGACGCCGGACATGCGCGTCCACAGCAGGCTCGGCGCGCCGACCGCGTCGATCAGCCCCGCCGTGTCGAGCCGCCCTTCGCTCGTGACCAGCCGGACTTGGAGCTGGCCCGTGCGCCGGCCCTCTCGCACCACGAGGTTGCGCAGAAAGCCCTCTCCGGTGCGCCGGTCATAGGCGCTCAGCCCCTCGGCCCGGCACCAGCCCACGACCTCCTCACGGGCGGCATTGGCCGGCTCGGAGGCCAGCAGGCAGTCGCTGATCTCGACGATCTCGTCCCAGCGCCCGGGGACGTGGAATCCGCACACCAGGCGTCCGGCCTCGTCGGTGCCGAATGAGTACTCGAGCTTGTTGCGGTATCGCCATTGCTGGACGGCGGGCACGATCGGCTCCAGCGTGAACTGATCGAGGCGGCCGATCCGCCGCAGCGCGTCCTGCACCTGGGACTGCTTGACCTCGAGCTGGCGCTCGTAGGGGAGCACCTGCCACGGGGCCCCCGGGTGGTCGGCGACCGGAGCGATCCGCTCCGGGCCGGGGGCCAGGACCTCGACCACGCGTGCCTCCGCGTAGGCCCGCTTGGACTTGCCCACCACGGCGCGGACCCGGTCGCCCGGCATCCCGTCGGCGACGAACACGACGTAGCCGTCGAGCCGCGCGACGCCGGCGCCGCCGAACGCGAGCGAGTCGATCGTCAGCTCGAGCTCGGTGCCGCGGGCGGGCCGCGGCGCCCGTGAAGCTTGTGCCTCCATCCCGACTAGCATGCCAGCCCCATGGACCTGGACGCATACCGGGGCTCGGCCGAGGCGTTCGTCTCGGCCCTGACCGCCGAGTACTACGGCCACTTTGCCGGCCTCAAGGACGACTACGAGATCGAGGCGATCTACGAGCGGCACGCCGACCTGTTCGCCGCCGACCGCGTCCGGGCGCTGCAGGAGCTCGCCGGCTCAGCGACGCCGGGAACCGATGAGCAGCGCCGGCGCCGGATGCTGCTCGACTTCGCGGTCGAGGGCCGTCTCGGACAGGCCACGAAGACGATCGAGGCCGAGATCGCCCGCCGCGAGGCGGAGCTCTCGCTCGTTCTCGACGGCGAGCGCATCGGCTTCCGCGAGTCCGCCGTCGTGCAGTCGAACGAGCCCGATCCCGAGCGGCGCGCGCGCATCGATCGGGCCCGCCTCGAGGCCATCGAGCGTGATCTCAACCCGCTCTACCGGGACGCGCTCAAGCTCCAGCACGCAGGCGCCCGAGAGCTCGGCTTCGCCAGCTATCGCGACATGTGCGCCGAGCTGAAGGCGATCGACCTCGAGCGCCTCCACGCCCAGACGGCGGCGTTCGCCGACGCCACCGAGGCCAGCTACGCCACGGTTCTCGATCCGGAGCTGCGCCGGACGCTGGATCTCGGCCTCGGCGATCTGCGCCGCTCCGACCTGCCGCGTTTCTTCCGCGCCGCCGACCAGGATGTCCACTTCCCGGCGGCCGCGCTGATGCACAGCTTCGCCGATACGATGGCCGGCCTGGGCATCGACATCGAGCACCAGCGCGGTGTCGTGCTCGACGTCGAGGCCCGGCGCAAGAAGTCGCCGCGCGCGTTCTGCGCCCCGGTCCGCGTCCCCGGCGAGGTCTACCTGGTCCTCTCGCCGGTGGGCGGCCGCGACGACTTCGCGGTCCTGTTCCACGAGGGCGGTCACACGGAGCACTTTGCCCACGTCGATCCGGTACTCCCGTTCGAGTTCCGTCAGCTGGGCGACAACGCCATTACCGAGGCCTACGCGTTCCTGTTCCAGCACCTGGTCGAGGATCCGGGGTGGCTGGCCCGCCACCTGGGCGTCACCGACCCCGACGCGATCGCCGCCCACGCCCGGGCCCAGCGGCTGCTCTACCTGCGCCGCTACACGGGCAAGCTGGCCTACGAGCTCGAGCTCCACGCCGGCGACGGCACCGGCGAGCGCGAGCTGCGCGGCCGCTACTGCGCCCTGCTCGGTGGCGCGCTGAAGGTCGACTGGCCGGGGGAGTCCTATCTGTCCGACGTCGATCCCGGCTTCTACTGCGCCGCCTACCTCAGAGCCTGGGCGCTGGAGACCCAGCTGCGGGCGCATCTGCGCGAGCGCTTCGGCGAGCGCTGGTGGAGCGAGCTCGAAGCCGGCCAGGCGCTGCGGGCGCTTTGGCGCGACGGCCAGCGCCTGACCGCGGAGGAGCTGCTCGGCGAGCTGACCGGAGCCGAGCTCGACTTCGGGGTGCTGCTCGAGGACCTGGACTTGGCCTAACCCTAACCAGGGCGGTCCCAGCGGCCAGCGCGTTCCGGATTGGGCCTAGCCCAGTTCCTTCTCGATCGCGGCCAGAACCGACTTCCGGTTTCCGTGGCGGCGCTCGTAGTCGCGGACCTTGCGCAGCTGGGCCGGCGTGAGGCCGCTCAGCCGGCCGTCCACCTGTCCGGCAGTCAGCTCGTCGTAGCCCAGGATCGGGAACGACGGCCCGACGCCGACCTTGCGCCGCGCCGTGTCCGCGGTCCGCACCAGGCGGTCCACCGGCTCCGTGCGGCGGGCTCGCTTGGTCGCGGTCTCGATCTGGCTGCGCCCGCGGTCGAGCAGCTGCTCGATGTCGGCCAGTACGTCGTCAGTCTGG
Source organism: Solirubrobacteraceae bacterium (assembly GCA_017882465.1). Taxonomy (GTDB): domain Bacteria; phylum Actinomycetota; class Thermoleophilia; order Solirubrobacterales; family Solirubrobacteraceae; genus Palsa-465. Next base: position 19,889 of record JADGPN010000005.1, on the reverse strand, counting down.
GCGCGCCCTCGCTGGACCAGCTCGGAGACCAGCTCGTTGGCATCGTCGCGGGTGACCCGGCCCCGCGCGGCGGCCTCGTCAAGCGTGTCCTGGATCCGCTCGCGCGTGAGCATCACCAGGTCGAGCGGCTTGAGGATGCTGCCCACGACCTGCTCGCCGAAGCCCTTGGCGCCCGAGCGCGCGGCGGCGGCGGTCTTCTGGGCGTCGCCCTTGGCGGCCGCCTTGCGGGTCCGAGTGCTGGCCGACTTCGCCTGTGTCGCCGTACCTGAGGCGCCCTTGCGGGCGCTCGTGGCGGTCGCCTTGGCGCCGGCGCGCGCGGTGGCCGCGGTCTTCTTCGCGCCGCTCCCGCCCGCCGCGGGCTTGCTGCCCGTCGAGCGCGAGCCGCCCGAGCTGCCGGACGAAGATGACGATTTCGGTGCGGGCATGCTCTTCCCCTTGTTCCTCGCAGAGACGCTGTCGCGAGGCTACCCGAACCGCGGATTCTCTGTCCGCGGGTTGTTCACCCGCGGGTGAGCAGCTCGAGCAGCGCCTTCTGCGCGTGCCGGCGATTCTCGGCCTGGTCCCAGATCCGCTGGCGCTCGCCGTACAGGACCTCGGCCGTGATCTCGTCTCCCGGGTGCGCCGGCAGGCAGTGCAGCGCGATCGCTTGCGGCCCGGCGGCGTCCAGCAACGCGTCGTCGAGGCGGTAGGGGGCCAGCGCCGCGCGCCGGGCTTCAGCCGTGCTCGGATCGTCGCTCATGCTCACCCAAATGTCCGTGTAGACGGCGTCCGCGCCTGCGACGGCCTGGCGGGGATCCTCCAGGAGCACGGCGCCGGCCACCGGCTCGAGCTGATATCCGGGCGGCGAGGCGATCCGCACCTGCACCCCGGCCAGTCCGCCCACGATCGCCAGCGACCGCGCCACATTGTTGCCGTCGCCGACGTACGCGAGCGTCAGCCCCGCGAGCCGGCCGCACGCCTCGCGCAGGGTCACCATGTCGGCCAGCGCCTGGCACGGGTGATTGGCCTCGGTGAGCATGTTGATCACCGGCACGCCGGCGTGCGCGGCCAGCGCCCGCACGAGCTCGTCCGGGCCGGTCCGGATTCCGATCGCCGCGAAGTGGCGTGAGAGCACCAGGGCCGTGTCGCGGATCGACTCCCCCCGGCTCAGCTGGAGCTCCTCGGACCTCAGCACCGTCGGGTGGCCGCCGAGCTCGACGATGCCCACCTCGAACGACACCCGGGTCCGGGTCGAGGGCCGCTCGAACAGCAGCGCGACGGAGCGGCCGGCCAGCACCCGCGACGCCGCCGGCGCGGCCTTCAGGTCGAGCGCCCGCTCGATCAGGCCCTCGAGCTCGGTCGGGGTCAGCTCGTCACCGGTGAGCAGGTGGCGCGGCACGCGCGGGAGTGTACGTTGGCCCAGGGGCTGGCTCCGGCCGGCGATCCCGAGCTGCTGGTCGGGGTAGCCCGTCCCGTCCCAGCGCTCGTGGTGCCCGCGGATCCAGGCCATCTGCTCGCGCTCCAGCACCTCGGCCGATGTAGCCGCCGCGGCCGGCTCGGCGCCGCCCACCGCCCCTACGGCCGGTTCGCCCGCAGCCCGAACCCCCGTAGCATCAGCAGCGCCTTCTCGCCCAGGGTCCCCCGGGCCGGGAGCACCCCGAGCTGCGTGGCGGCGTCGTAGAGGTCGAAGAAGGCGCGTACTCGGAGCAGGCGCCCGTGCTCGAGCTCGCAGTAGCAGACGCAGTGCACGACGACGAACCTGTTCGTCGTCGGCAGGCCCTGGAGCGGCGCTCGATGAGTGCCGAGCAGCTTGGCGGGGGCGGCGACGAAGCGCTCGTCGCAGAGGCGGGCGCCGGTCCGCTCGAGGCGCGCGTCCGGGAACGCGCCCCACAGGCGCTCGGCGTGGCGGGCGAGATTGTCGAACCCCTCGAGCGGCTCGTCGGTGAGCGGGTCCTCGTAGTGCAGGTCGGGGGCGATCACGGCCTCGAACGCGCTGGTGTCCTTGCCGGACCAGGCTGCCTCCCAGCCGTCGATCAGCTCATCGACGGTCATTCCACGGCTCCGGGCTCGCCGAACGCGGGGACGCCCTCCTCGGGGGTCGATGCCTCCGCATAGCGTCGGCGGGGGATCCGGCCGGCGGCCAGCGCCAGCCGGCCCGCCTGCACCGAGAGGCGGATCGCCTCGGCCATCGCCACCGGGTCGTGGGCGCGGGAGACGGCGCTCGCGCACAGGACCGCGTCGCAGCCCAGCTCCATCGCTACCGCGGCGTCGGAGGCGGTGCCGACGCCGGCGTCGAGCACCACCGGCACGCTTGCCCGTTCCACGATGATCGAGAGGTTGTAGGCATTGCGGATGCCCATCCCGCTGCCGATCGGTGAGCCCAGGGGCATCACGGCGGCACATCCGACATCCTCGAGCCGGCGCGCCAGCACCGGGTCGTCGGTCGTGTACGGCAGCACCACGAAGCCCTCGTCGACGAGCTGCTCCGCGGCGGCCAGCAGCTCGACGGCGTCGGGCAGCAGGGTGCGGTCATCGCCGATCACCTCGAGCTTGATCCAGTTGGACCCCAAGGCCTCGCGCGCGAGCCGCGCGGTCACCACCGCGTCGCGAGCGGTGAAGCATCCCGCGGTGTTGGGGAGCACCTGCACCCCGGCGACGTCGAGCACGTCGAGGATCGAGCCGTGCGCATCCGGGTCGAGCCTCCTCAGGGCGACGGTGCACATCTCCGCGCCCGAGGCCGCCAGCGCCCGGGCGAGCATGTCGTGGCTCTTGAAGCCGCCGGTTCCGAGGACCAGGCGCGAGCGAAACTCGCGGCCGGCGATGACCAGGGTCTCGTCCATCTCCCTCATCCTCCCTGAATCGCCGCCACGACCTCGATCCGGGCGCCGTCGCGGAGCGGTGTCTGCGACCACGTCCCCCGGGGCACAACCTCGCCCTCGAGCGCCACGGCAACCCCGCGACCGCTCTCGTCGCCGGCCAGCAGCGCCACGACGTGCGCGACGGTGGCGCCGGCCGGCAGCTCGCGGCGCTCGCCGTTGACGATCACGGTCATGCCCGGGTTCCCGCGGTCGCGGCCGCAAAGCGCGCCGGGTGAAACGCCTCGGCGAGCGGGTGCGGAGGATCGCCGGTCAGCTCGGCGACGACCATCTCCGCGGTGATCGGCGTCAACAGGATCCCGTTGCGGTGATGGCCGGCCGCCCAGTGCAGACCGGGGATGCTGCCCGGGCCGATCGCCGGGGCGTTGTCCGGGGTCCCGGGGCGCAGTCCCGCCAGCAGCTCGTCGATGACCAGCTCCGAGACCCCCGGAACCAGCTCGGTGGCGTCGCGCAGCAGCTCGAACACGGCTCCCGCTGTGACGGTGGTGTCGAACCCGCGCTCCTCCATCGTGGCGCCGAGCACGTAGCGACCGTCGCCGCGAGGCACCAGATACCCGGGCGGCATCCGCACGACCCGGGTCAGCAGTCCGGGCCCCGCGGGGTCGTGCAGGCGCAGCGTCTGGCCCTTGACCGGTCGCAGCGGCACCCGCGCCTGCGGCGGCAGGCCGGCAAGCAGGCCCGACCAGATCCCGGCGGCGACGACGACGTTCGCGGCCCGCAGCTCGCCACCGTCGAGCAGGCGCACACCCGCCACCCGCCCCCCGGAGATGAGCACCTCAGCGACGTCCGTGGCACTCCGAAGCCGTCCGCCGGCATGGCGGAGAGCGGCGACCAGCGCCGCCGTCAGCCGGGCCGGCTCGATCACGTGATCGCCGGGGATCTCGAGCGCCAGCCGCAACGACGGCGCCAGCCCCGGTTCGAGCCTGCGCGCCTCGCTGGCCCGCAGGCGCCGGACCGGCAGGCCGAGCGAATCACGCATGGCCAGCTCACGCTCGAGCGCCTCGCTCTCGTCCCGGTCGCGGGCGACCATGAGCGTGCCACAGGACAGGTAGCCGGGATCTGTGCCGCCGGCCTCCGACAGCTCTTCGATGAAGCGCGGGTAGGCGGCCGCACTGGCCAGGCCAAGGGCCAGCAGCGGCTGCTCGCCGGGGTCGGCCTCGGCGATCGGGGCCAGCATTCCGGCCGCCACGCGCGAGGTCCCGCCGCCGGGCTCGCCGCGTTCGAGCACCAGCACGTCCAGGCCGCGCTGGGCCGCACGCCACCCGATGGCGAGACCGATCACACCGCCACCGATGATGGCGACGTCGAATGATGTGCTGCGGTCTGTCACTTGCCTCCTCCCTGCGCCGGCATTATCCGGTTCAGGTTCAGACGGTCGGCGGATCTCGTATCCGCCCTCTCAGCCCACGGGTCGGGCTCCCGTACCGCCAATGCTAGCGCGGCACTCATGCCAGACTTGCGGCGTGGACGACCGCCGCCAGCGCCTGAGCGACTCACGCCTCTATCTCGTCTGCGACCAGCAGCCGGACGCCTTTCTCCATGGCGCGCTGGCCGGCGGGGTCGACATCGTCCAGCTCCGCTGCAAGGACGCCGGCGACGAGGAGGTGCTGGCCGCCGCCGAGCGCATTGCCCGCATCTGCGCCGAGCACCGGGCGCTGTTCATCCTCAACGACCGGCCCGACCTGGCGGCGCTCGCCTGCGCTGACGGAGTTCACCTGGGCCAGGACGACATCGACCCGGAGCGCGCCCGCGCGCTCGTCGGCGCCGAGCGTCTGGTCGGGCTCTCGACCCACTCGCCGGCGCAGGTGGACGGTGTCCCCGCTCAGATCATCGACTACATCGGTGTCGGACCGGTGCACGAGACGCCGACCAAGCCGGGCCGGCCCGCGGTCGGCCTCGATCTGGTGCGCTACGCCGCCGCGCACGCCCGGGTCCCGTTCTTCGCCATCGGCGGGATCGGACCCGAGAACGTCGCCGCGGTGCACGCGGCCGGCGCGCAGCGCGTCGCGGTCGTCCGCGCGCTCACCGGCGCCGAGCAGCCGGAGCCGGCCGCGCGGCGATTGCGAGCCGCGGTCACCTCGAGCGCCGAGCGAAGCGAGGAACCGGTTGGGACAACGTAGCCGCAAGCGCGGCCGGCGCGACGCGCCCGCGACCGGCGGCCGCGAGGCCCCTGCAACCGCACTTGAGACGGCCGCCCCGCCGGCGACCGCCGAGGCTCCGAAGCCAACGCGGCGGAGCCGTTCCGAGGAGCGCAACGCCGCGGTCAGAGCGACCCTGAAGCCATACGGGAGTGGGGAGCGGCCGTGGGCGATCCGGATCAGCATCGCATGCGCCGCGCTGCTCGGCGCGGTCAATCTGATCCTCTACCTGGCCGGCACCAAGCCCAAGCTCGGGGGCCAGCAACCTCACCTCGGCGAGGTCCTCGTCTTCTGCGCCTTGATGCTGGTCTGCGCCGCCGGCATGTGGCGGATGCGCTACTGGGCCGTGCTCGGGTTCCAGACGCTGCTGGCGATCGGCGTGCTGGGTTTCTCGCTCGCGCTGATCCGCGCCTCGAGCCTCCTCGGCGCGGCGATCTGCCTCGCGGTCATCATTCCCGGCGGCTGGCTGTTCTACAAGCTGGTCCGGGTCCTCGGCCGTCTGCAGCTCCCCGCGCCACCCCGGCGGCGTTAGGTAGGCTCCGACTCGGCATGGCTGACTCCGCATACGATTGCCTCGTCATCGGCTCCGGGCCGGGTGGCTACGTGGCCGCGATCCGCGCAGCCCAGCTGGGGATGAAGACCGCCGTGGTCGAGAAGGACCAGGTCGGGGGCCGCTGCCTGAACTACGCCTGCATCCCCGCCAAGGCGGTGCTGCGGGTGGCCGACGTGCTGGCGGAGATCCGCGATGCCGGTGAGTTCGGGATCAAGGTGGGTGAGCCCGAGGTCGACTATGGCGCCGTCAGCGATCGTCGCCGAAAGGTGGTCTCGACTCTGACCGGCGGTGTGTCGGGGCTGTTCAAGAAGAACGCGATCGAGCTGATCGAGGGCGAGGCCGCGCTGGCCGGTGAGGGCAAAGTGAGCGTCGCTGGGCAGGTGATCGAGGCCACGACGATCCTGCTGGCCACCGGGTCGGTGAAGCGGCCGATCCCGGGCACGCAGTTCGGAGGCCGGGTGATCGGCACCGAGGAGGCGTGGGCGCTGGAGGAGCTGCCGCGGACGATGGCCGTGGTCGGGGCGGGCGCCTCGGGCGCGGAGATCGCCTCCGCCTATGCGCGGCTCGGGGTTGAGGTGCTGCTGCTCGAGGCGCTCGATCGGGTGCTCCCGACCGAGGATGCCGACATCTCGAAGCTGGCTGAGCGCGGGCTCAAGAAGCAGGGGATGAAAATCCACACGAGCACGCTGGTGGAGAACGTGAAATCAGGCGATGACAGCGTCGGCTTCAGCTACGGCGGAGAGTCGGGTCAGGCCGACTGGCTGGTGATCGCCGCCGGACGCGGTCCTGACGTGGAGGCTCTCGGGCTCGAGGCGGCCGGCGTGAAGCTGGGCGAGCAGGGCCTGATCGAGGTCGACGGCGCGCTGCGGACGGGCGCCGCCGGGATCTACGCGATCGGCGACCTCGTGCCGGGTCCGGCGCTCGCGCACAAGGCCTCGGACGAAGGCGTGATCGCGGTCGAAGACGCCGCCGGGCTCCAGACCCACCCGATCGAGTACATCGACATTCCGCGGGCCACCTTCTGCACCCCCAATGTCGCGAGCTTCGGGCTCACCGAGGCCCAAGCCAAGGAGCAGGGGTACGACGTGGCGGTGGGCAAGCTCCAGTACGGAGCGGTCGGCGCCGGCACCGTGTACGGCGACCGCACCGGCATGATCAAGATCGTCGGCGACAAGAAGTACGGCGAGCTGCTCGGCGGTCACATCGTCGGGAGCAAGGCGACCGAGCTGATCCAGGAGCTGGTCAACGCCAAGGCACTCGAAGGCGGCTACCCGGAGGTGGCACGCACGATCCATGGCCATCCCACCCTCTCCGAGGGCGTGATGGAAGCCGCCCGTGCCGCCGACGGGTGGCTGATCCACGGCTGACCGTGGCCGGCGTCCCCGACCCGGCGCAGCCGATCTTCTTCTACGACCTCGGCAGCCCTGCGTGTTACCTGGCCGCAGAGGAGGTCATGGGCGCGCTTCCGGTGGTCCCGGAATGGGAGCCGGTGCTCGGAGCGGCGATCGCCGCGGACGCCGGCGCCTCCGCGTCGCTGGACCGCGAGCTCGTCGAGCGCCACGCCGCCGCGCAGGGGCTCCAGCCGCTGCGCTGGCCGTCGGCCTGGCCTCCCGAGACCGAGCTCGCCATGCGCGCCGCGACCTACGCCAAGCACGTCGGCCGAGCGGTGGCGTTCTCGCTGGCGGCATTCCGCCAGGCATTCGCCGGCGGGCGGGATCTGGGCGATCCGGACACGGTGCTGATCGCGGCGGCCGCCTGCGAGATGCACCCGACCGCGGTCCTGAAGGGGATCGAGCTTCGCTCCGTGCGCAGCGCCCTGCAGGCGGCCAACGAGCGGGCGCGGAGCGCGGGCGTCGATTCGCTGCCCGCGATCTGCGCTGCGGGCAGCGTCTTCCAGAGCGAGGATGCCGTGCATCAGGCCGCGAGGGCGCTCGGCGGAGCCGAGCCATGAGCGGCGCCCCCGACTCCCGGCCCGGGCCATGAGGGCCAACCGCGCCTTCCGGCTGATCGTCTCCCGCGAGAGTCATGAGCCTGCCTTCCTGCGCGATCCGCACCGGCTCGACCGGATCGAGGTCGTGTCGATCGACGACGGTGAGGTGGTGCTGTTCTGGGACCTGCCGGCCAAGCAGGCGACCAAGCTGGTGCGCCAGCTCCGGGCCGACCTGGTGGGCCTCAGCGTGGAGGAGTTCACGCGTGCCTGGGAAGGGCGCGACGCGGGAGCGCAGGAAGGCGCCTAGCCAGAGGCTATGTTGGGCCCGATGACTGACTCAGCCGCCGAACCCGGGGCCCCCGCCGATGCGTCGAGCGCCAAGGGCGAGACGCGCGCGCAGGAGCCGAGCCGAGCCGAGCGCACGATCGGCCGCCGCACGGCCGAGGCGAGGGCGACAATCCCCGACTCGGAGCTGCGCGCGGAGGTCGACATGTCCGCCTATGCGGCACTTGGGCCCGGGGTGGCGTCCGTCTCGGCGCTGCTGACCCGGGCGTGCGCGCTGGGGCTGAGCAGAACCCCACGGGCCAACGCCGCCTACCGCGACGGACGCTTCGAGCTCTACTCGCGGGTCAACGTCGGCCTCGTGGTGGACACGCCGGACGGCTACGTGACGGCGACGCTGTTCGATGCCGATCGCAAGCCCGCGGCTGACCTGGATGCGGAGATCGAGACGCTGAGCGCCCGAGCGAGGTCCGGCGAGATCACCCCGCCAGAGCTCTCGGGGGGAACCTTCACGCTCTCCAACCCCGGCACCTACGGGATCGCCGGCGCCACCCCGGTGATCGTCGCACCGCAGGCCGCCGCGCTCGCGGCGGGAGCGGTGCGGGAAACGCCGATCGTCCGCGACGGGACTATCGTGCCCGGATTCGCGATGTCGATCACGCTCGCGTGCGACCACCGGATCCTGTTTGGGGAACAGGCCGCGCTGTTTCTCGTCCAGATCACCGAGCTGCTGGAGGCACCACACACGTTATGACCGAGACGCTCGAGCACACCGCCCGCCGGATCGCCGACAAGGGCCGGGACGCGCTGATCGCCCGGACTGCTGTCGCTTGAGATGCGCCTCGAGCCGGTCGCCTACAAGTTCGACACCCTGCGGCGGCTCGTCGAGGCGGGGCTGCTCGGGCCCACCATGCCCGACCGCCTGCTCAAAGCCGGGATCGCGCTGTGGCGATTCGGGGCCACGCCGGCGGCCGCGTGCGCTGCATCCGCCGCCCGCCACCCGGATGCGCGAGCGATCATCGACGAGCGCGGACAGGTCACGTTCGCCGAGCTGCATCTGCGGACCAACGCGCTCGCCCACGCGCTCGCCGACCACGGCGTGAACGAGGGCGAAAACGTCGCCCTGCTCGCCCGCAACCACCGCGGATTCGTGGAAGCCACGGTCGCCTGCTCGAAGCTGGGCGCCAACATGCTGTATCTGAACACCGGATTCGCCGGTCCCCAGACCGCCGACGTCGTGGCCCGGGAGCAGGCCGCGTGCCTGATCTACGACGACGAGTTCGCCGGCCTGATGGGGGAGGCCGGAGACGGCGGCCGCCGGTTCGTCGCCTGGGTGGGCGATGCGGAGGATCCTCCCTCCGAGCCCTCGCTCGAGGATCTGATCGCGATGGGCGACGCCAGTGACGTCGTACCGCCCGCTCAGCATGGCCGCCAGACGATCCTCACCTCGGGAACGACGGGGACGCCCAAGGGCGCCTCGCGAGGGGCCCCCGGAGGACTGGACCCGCTGGGGGCGCTCCTGTCCAAGATCCCGCTCCACTCGCGGGTCGTGACCGCGGACGCCGCGCCGCTGTTTCACAGCTGGGGCTATTCCCACTTCCTGCTGGCGCTCACGCTCTCGAGCACGCTCGTCCTCAGGCGCCGGTTCGAGCCGGCGGCGGCGCTCAGGGACATCGAGACCCACCAGGTGGACACCCTGGTCGTGGTGCCCGTGATGCTGCAGCGCATCCTCGATCTCGGTGAGGAGGAGATCCGCCGCCACGACACCTCGTCGCTGCGGGTGATCGCGCTGTCGGGCTCCGCGCTTCCGGTGCCCCTGGCCAAGCGGGGGCTCGATGTGTTCGGCGACGTGCTCTACAACCTGTACGGATCGACCGAGGTCGCGTGGGCGACGATCGCCACACCCGAGGACCTGCGCGCCGCCCCGGGGACCACGGGCAAGCCGCCGCGGGGGACGATCGTGAAGCTGTTCGACGAGGACGGCCACGAGGTTCCCCAGGGCGAGCGGGGCCGCATCTTCGTCGGCAACGAGATGCTGTTCGACGGCTACACCGGCGGCGGCGGCAAGGACATGATCGACGGGTTGATGGCGACCGGTGACGTGGGCTACTTCGATGCGGCCGGGCGGATGTTCGTCGAGGGCCGGAGCGACGACATGATCGTGTCCGGCGGCGAGAACGTGTTTCCGGCCGAGATCGAGGAGTCGCTGCTGAAGCACGACAAGATCGCCGAGGCGGCGGTGATCGGGATTCCCGACGAGCAGTTCGGCGCCCGGCTCAAGGCGTTCGTCGTCCCTCGATCCGGCGCGAGCGTGACCGAGGCCGATGTGAAGGACCACGTGAAGCGGAACCTGGCCCGCTACAAGGTCCCCCGCGACGTCGAGTTCGTCGATGAGCTGCCGCGCAACACCACCGGCAAGGTGCTCAAGCGCGTGCTGCAGGAGCGGGAGACCGGCGACTGACCGCGCCGCCGGCTCAGCCGGGAAGTCCCGAGCCGCCGCTGTAGGTGCTGGCGGCCTCCGGAAGGCTCGAGAAGAAGCTCCAGATCGTGCAGGCGCCGCAGATCGTGGAGGGCGGACCGGGATCGGGTGGAAGCGCGCCGGGCCACTGGTGGGCGCCGCCCAGGATCCGGACGTGCTCGACCACCGTGTCGTCTGCGCATCCAAGCCAACGGTACTCGGTCGTCCGGGCGGCGATACCCTGGGCCCGCGCGTTCGTCGAGCACCCGTCGCGGTGAACCCAGCTCTTGACGTACGGTGGCAGGCCGCCCCCCGAGGCCCGCGTCCGAGTGCCGAAATAGGGAGCGATCTGGTCAGCCGTGCCGTGGATCTCCAGGACCGACACCGGGTGCTTCAGCCGGCAGGACGGCTGGCCGTCGTAGATTCCGGAGACCGGCGCGATCGCCGCCAGCTCTCCGCTCAGCGCACATCCGAGCAGCGCCACCATCCCGCCGCCGTTGGAGATCCCGGCGGCGTAGATGCGATGTGGGTCGATGCACATGCCCTGCTCGAGCGTCTGGATCACGTCGTTGACGAACGTGACGTCGTCGGCCTGGTCCCGGGCGGCGGTGATGTTCCACGTCGGACCCGCGGCATTCGGGTAGGCGGCGATGAACCGATGCAGATCGGCCTGGTGGGAGAAGCCGCTGTAGCGCTCCATCGCGCCACCATTGCCCCCGGCCCCGTGAAACGCCAGCAGCAGCGGAACGCGGCGCCCGGTGGGGATCCCGGCCGGCACGTGAACGAGCACGAAACGGGTCCGGCCCTGAAAGACGATGTGCATCGCATGGCCACCGCGGGCCGGCGGCACGGAGCAGCGGCCGAGCGCGGTGGCCGCCGACGGAACCGCCACTGCGGCGCCCATGGCGAGCGTCAGCAGACCGGCGAGGACCGCCGGTGAGAGGCGCCGGCGGCCTGGCCCCGGCGGGGGTCTCATCTGTGCTCGAATCATGCGCTGCCTCCGGTGGGCTCCTGCCCACCGACCGGCGAGGTGTGCCCCGCCGCACTCAGAATGGCAGCATAAGATAGAGCTTAGACGCCCCGGTCAGTCCTGCGGCTGCGCTGACGTCGATGCCGTTGTTGCGGATCCACAGCGCGGCGGGACCGCATGAGGCCCAGGTTCGCTGGTGCGGGCCGCAGGTGTAGTTGCCGACCAGGGCATACCTCACCTCACCGGCCCCGACCGCCGTCTGCAACTGAGCCAGGCTGCGGACCGGCAGCCCGTGGAAGCTCGTGAGCGGGAAGATCGGCCGCTGGTCGTGGATGATCATCGGCGCCAGCGCCAGTGGCTCGTCGACCGCGAGCTCGTACCGGATTCCGGTCGTCCGCGGTTGCAGGTACCTGGACAGCACCGCCTCGGTGACTGCCGGATGGGTCGCCAGGCCAAGCGAGTCGTTGGTGTGCGCGCGGACCAGCTTCAGCGATTCGTGGACCGGGAACAGCACGCTGCAGGCGATGATCAGCGTCAGAGTCAGCCACTTGGTCAGCAGCCCCAGGCGCCCACCACCCGAGGTGGCGATCAGGGCGGCGGCGACCGCCGCGATCGTGAGCGCAACCGCGCCCCAGGCGATCGTGACCGGAGGTAGGTTGAACGTGTACGCGCACACTCCGCCGAGCGCGAGGGCGATCGCGAGGACCGCGGGCCGGCCAGGCTCCTGGCGCCGATCCGCGAGCCCTGACAGCGACGCGGCACCAAAGCCGATCGCCGCCGCTACCGCGGGGGCGAGAGCCTCCAGATAGCGCGTATGCAGGACGCTCACGTGGCTGAAAAGGGCCGACGCCACCACGACCCAGACGATCAGCGAGACCGCGAATGCGCGAGCCATCGTGTTCGGGTGTGCGCCGTGCTTGCACCGCCGGCCGAGCGCCAGCAGCAGCGCCGCACCCCCGATCGCGATCGCGGCCATCAGGGCACAGCCGAAGAAGACATCGAAGTTCCAACCCGAGGCCTGGACGAGGCGTAGCGGACCGGGCCCTCCCGGCCGGGTCGATACGGGCGCATGTGAGACGCGGCCAAAGCCGTTGAACACGAACATCACGTTCCAGACCGTCCCGTCGGTCGACCCGACCGGATACGGGTGGCTGCCGGGAGACAGCGATACCGCAATCGCCCACGACAGCGCCACCGTCACCAGCGAGGCCCCCGCCAGGCCGAGATCGACCAGCTTTCGGCGCCATGACACCTGCGAGCCCATCGCGTACAGGACCAGCAGCGCCGGAGCGGCGACCAGAGACTCCAGCAGCTTGACGTTGAACGCCAGGCCCAGGGACACCCCCGCCAGAACGACCCACCGGTGACGGCCCGTCTGACAGGCCCGCACCGTCAGCCACAGCGCCCCGACGACCAGCAGCATCATCACCGAGTCCATCGTGTCGCTGCGCGAGGTGAGCACCGACTCCGGCATCACCGCCAGGGCGACGGCCGACGCGAGTCCGGCGGGCCGCCCCGCGACCCGTCGCACCGCGTCGTACAGGAGCGGCACCGCCAGCGTCCCGCCGAGCGCCTCTGGGAGCTTGATCGCCGAGGCGTTCCACCCCAGCAGTTTCACGCTCAGCACCTGCAGCCACAGGTCCAGCGGCGGCTTGTCCACGGCCAGGATGCCGCCGGGATCGAATGCGCCGAAGAAGAAGTTGTGCCACGACAGCGACATGCTGCGCACCGCCGCGTCGTAGAACTGGTTGGCGCTGACGTCGTCCACCTCCGCGAACCGCAGAGCGGCGGCCACGGCGGTGATCAGGCACACCGCCCATGGCAGCGAGCGCGCGATCCGGGCCAGCCCAGCGCCCAGCCTCGTGGCGCGTGGCACGGCCACTGATCCAAATGCGAACGGCGGCGACTCGTCGAGACTCGTCATCTCGACCGTGCCGCTCGTCTTACCGGCCACCCGGGACTCACCGAGCATCGGGGCAATGTTGTCAGAGGGCGCGCCTTCTGTGACAGACACAACTCGACCCTAATCGACCAGTCCTTGGGCCTCCTAAAGTGCTGGTCATGGAGCCAGGCGACCAAGATCGGGAATCGGCCGGCCAGGACCCGCTCGCCCGGGCGATCGCACTCGCCGAACGGCTGCGCCCGGCGGTCGGTCGCGAGCGCACCCTTGATGCGATCGCCTCGGTGCCCAGGGAATGGTTCGTCCGCGCGCGCGAGCGCAAGCGGGCCTATGAGAACGTGGCCCTTCCGATCTCCTGCGGGCAGACCATTTCGCAGCCGCTCGTGGTGGCCCGCATGCTCGATCTCCTCGCCGTGGAGCCCGGCGATCGGGTCCTCGACGTGGGCACCGGCTCCGGCTACCACGCCGCGCTGCTGGCCAAGCTGGCCGGCCACGTGTGGTCGATCGAGCGCCATCCGGAGCTGACCGAGCTCGCGCGCCGCACCCTGGCCGAGCGCGGCTTCGCCAACGTCACATGCCTGGTGGGCGATGGCAGCCTCGGCCTCCCCGATGAGGCCCCGTTTGACGCCATCAACGTCGCCGCCGCCGGCGTGCTCGTACCCGAGGCGCTCGTCGACCAGCTGTCACCCGGGGGACGGCTCGTGGTGCCCGTCGGCGGCGACTACCAGCACCTGACGCTGACCACCCGCACCGACCATGGTGTGACCCGAGTGACCCTCGACCCGGTCCGCTTCGTGCCGCTCGTCCACGGGCGGGAATAAGCGCGGGCGGCGCTGTCAGTCGCCGGCGGCGGCGAGTCGCTTGCGCATCACCTCGACCGCCTCGTTGCTCTCGTCGATCAGGACGAAGCGCCGCTGCAGGCCCTGGCACGCGGCGCCGAGCGTGCCCGACCCGGCGAACGGGTCCAGGCACCAGCCGCCGGGACGCGCGGATGCGGCGACGATCCGGCGCAGCACGCCCTCGGGCTTCTGCGTCGGGTAACCGGTCTTCTCGCTCCCGTTGGTGGGCACGATGGTGTGGAACCAGACGTCCGTGGGGCGCTTGCCGCGCGCCGCCTTCTCGGGCGTGACCAGACCCGGTGCCATGTACGGCTCGCGCTCCACCGCCTCGGCGTCGAAGTGATGGGCGCCGGGAGTGCGGACGTAGACGAGGATCGTGTCGTGCTTGGCGGGCCACCGCCGTCGCGGCTTGGCGCCGTAGTCGTAGGCCCAGATGAGCTCGTTCAGGAACGCATCGCGACCGAAGATCTCGTCCAGCAGCAGCTTGCAATAATGCGCCTCGCGGTAGTCGATGTGGAAGTACAGGCTCCCGTGGGGGGTCAGCAGCTCCCGCGCACGGCTCAGGCGCGGCTCCAGGAATCCCAGGTAGTCGCCGAACGCATCGTCGTAGCTGAGCGTCTGGAGCAGACTCGAGCGGTAACGCCGGCCGCCGAACCCGGTGCGGTCGCCGTGTTCGCTCTCGGTCACCGAGAGCGTGTGGCGAGCCTGGGCCCGCCCGGTGTTGAACGGGGGGTCCATGTACACGAGTTCGAAGCTCGCCGGGGGCAGTTCTCGCATCGCCGTCAGGCAGTCGCCGGCCAGGATCAGATCGTCGCCGAGCACGATCGGCTCGCCGGGCGGGTGTAAACGCACCATGAAGGCAACGTAGCGCCGCGACCGGCCGATCTCTGGCGCCCGATACCCTTCGAACAGTGCTTGCTGACCGCTATGCGGCTTTCCGCCGCTCGCCTCTGGCAGGTCGCGTCACGCGCTACACGATCGGGTCGGTCGTGGCAGCGGCCGTGAGCGCGATCGTGTTCGCCGTGCTGTTCGTGAGCGGGGCGGGCACGACCACCTGCTCGGTGACCGCGTTCCTGGCCGGAGCGATCCCGAACTGGTTCCTCAACCGGCGCTGGGCCTGGCAGCGAAAGGGCCGTCCCGCGGTAGGCCGCGAGGTCATCGGCTACATCGCCACGTCGGCGGTGGCACTGATCCTGGCTTCGGCGGCGACCGCGTGGACCAAGGCCCAGGTGCAGAGCATTCCGGCTCACCACGGGATTCGCGTGGCGCTGGTCACCGCCTCCTACCTGGCCGTCTTCGTGGTGCTGTTCTTCGCGAAGTTCGCGGTCTACGAGTTCTGGGTCTTCTCGGAGCGCAGCCGCCTCCGGGCTGCCCTGCGGTCACGCGTCCAGGTCCTCAGGACCGCGCGCGCGAACCGAACGCCGTAGCCAAAGTTGCCGCCCTTCTTGGTGGCGGTTGCGCCCGCGCCGCGATCGCGCATCGTGGTGGGAACCTCTGCCAGGCGGAAGCCCGACAGCGCGGCGCTGATCATCAGCTCCGAGGCCTGATACTGCTGCTGCTCGAGCACGACGGACGCGGCGACCTCGGAGCGCATCGCGCGCAGGCCGCAGGCCGGGTCGGTGATGCGCTGACCGATCAGCAGGCTGATCACGGCGGCGAACACGCGCACGCCGGCGTGCCGGACCGAGTCCGTGGTCAGCTCGGTTCCCAGCCGCCGGGAGCCGGTCACCCAGTCGGCCCTTCCGGCAACGAGCGGCTCGACCACCCTCGCGAGCTCGGTGGGCTCGTACTGCCCGTCGCCGTCGAGGGTGGCGATCACCGCTGCTCCCCGCGCGCGAGCCAGCCAGTAGCCGAGCCGGAGCGCAGCGCCCTGGCCGCGGTTGACCGACACATCGCACACGAGCGCTCCCGCGGCGGCCGCTTCGGAGGCGGTGGCGTCGGTGGCCCCGTCGACGACCACGATCACCTCCGTGGCAAGGCCCGCCGCCTCCCGGGGAACCTCCGTGACCACCCCGGCCACAGTTGGCTCCTCATTGAAGGCCGGGATCACCACCGCCAGCGGAGCTCCCTCGCCGGGAGGATGTGCGTCGAGGAAGGCGGCGGCCGCCCCGCGTTCCTCGGGCGCCAATCGACGCAGCTCGTCCTCGAGCGCAAAGGGGCGGCTGGGAGCGACCGTCACCGTGCTCCTCCCGCCTGGGCCGCTGGTGCGTGCGGAGGAGCCGCGCTCATGTCAGCGCCCGACCATTCCTCCCAGACTCCGGCCAGCCCGCCGGCGAGGGTGTACCGCGGCGACCAGCCGCGACTGCGAGCCACGGCGTTGTCGACCACCACGGCCGGCATCTCGCCGGCTCGGGCGGGCCCATTGGTCACGTCGATCACGGCCCCAGTCACCTCGCGAACCGCCTCGACGACCTCAAGCACCGACCGCGACGTGCCGCTGCCGATGACCACCGGCCCGTGCCAGCGCTCGTCGCCGAGCGCGAGCTGGATCGCGGCCGTCACATCGGCGACGTTCACGTAGTCGCGCACCTGGCGACCGTCCCCGTAGACCTCGAATGTCGACCCGGTGCGGATCGCGCGCATCAGGCGGGCGATGATGCTGTCCTTGAGCGCCATCCCCAGTCCGTAGACGTTGGTCAGCCGCAGGCAGGCGCAGCGCAGTCCGTAGGACGAGGTGTAGGCCGACATCAGCATCTCGCCCGCGGCCTTGGTGGCCCCGTAGGGTGTCAGCGGCTGCGGCAGATCGGATTCGGTGATGGAGGCGCCCTGCATCGGACCGACGACAGCGTTGGTCGAGGCGAACACCAGCGCCCGGACATCGGCCTCGCGGGCAGCTTCCAGCAGAGCAGCTGTCGCGGCTACGTTGGTGCGGTAGGTGAGCGCCGGCTGCTCGACCGAGCGCAGCACCGAGGTCACGGCCGCGAGATGCACGATCGCGTCGATGCCGCCGGCCAGTGAGGCGTCGATCACCTCGGCCCGCGCCAGGTCGCCGAGCACGATCTCGACATCAGGGTCAGGATGGGGCACCAGATCCACGACGCGGACGGGCAGGCCCACCGCGCGCAGCGCCGCAACGACGTTGCGACCGATGAATCCCGACCCCCCGGTGACCAGGACCTTCGCGGCCGCCGCTCGGCTGCCGAAGGCATCGTTGCTCACTTGCTGCGGACCAACTCGCTCGAGGTCTCACGCCAGCGGACCGTGGGCATGATCGCGGCCTGGTCGACGCGGTCCTGGTGCTGCTCGACGACTGCGAACAGGTGATCGATCAGGGTGTCGCTCAGAAGCGTGGGGACGAGCCCCAGATCCACGAGCGCGGTGTGAGCCGCCTTGTAATAGTGCTGCTCGGCCTCGACGCGCGGGTTCTCGATCTCCTCGATCGTGCACGGGCCCGGATAGTCGGCGGCGATGGTGTCCGCGATCTGGCGCACCGACATGTGCTCGGTGAACTGGTTGAAGACACGGAACTCGCCGGGATCGGCCGGGCTCTCGGCGCTGATCCGGATGCATTCGACCGTATCGACCAGGTTGATCAGCCCCCGGGTCTGACCGCCGGTGCCGTACACGGTCAGCGGATAGCCCAGCACGGCCTGGATCACCATGCGATTGAGCACGGTGCCGAACACACCGTCATAGTCGAACCGCGTCGCCAGGCGGGGGTCGAGCTTCGTCGTCTCGGTGTCGACGCCGTACACGACGCCCTGGTTCAGATCGGTCGCGCGCAGACCCCAGATCCGGCAGGCGAACTCGATGTTGTGGCTGTCGTGAACCTTGGACAGGTGATAGAACGAGCCCGGCCGCTTGGGATACATGACACGGTCGGATCGGCCCTTGTGGTTGATCTCGATCCAGCCCTCTTCGATGTCGATGTTGGGCGTTCCGTACTCGCCCATCGTCCCGAGCTTGACGAGGTGGATGTCACGGTCGATGTCGGCGATCGCGTACAGCAGGTTGAGGTTGCCGACGACGTTGTTGGTCTGCGTGTAGACAGCGTGGGCCTGGTCGATCATCGAATACGGCGCCGACCGCTGCTGCCCGAAGTGGACGATCGTCTCGGGCCGGAAGTCGGCCACCATCGCGTGAACGAACCGGGCGTCGCACAGATCGCCCACGTAGGACTTGAGCGTCTTGCCGGTCAGCTCGGCCCAGGTCGATACGCGTTCATCGAGGGTCGCAATCGGGGTCAGGCTCTCGACGCCGAGCTCCTCGTCGTACCGACGTCGCACGAAGTTGTCCGACACAGCCACATCGTGGCCGGCCGCCGAAAGATGGATCGCGGTCGGCCATCCTAGGTAACCGTCCCCACCTAGTACCAGAATGCGCATACGTATCGTCTACCACCCGCTCGTTTGACAGGACGAAGAGGCTCCTCTGCCGAGAAGGCGGCCCGGCAATCGGCCAAGATCCAGGGCCCGCCGCGTAGCGTGCCTCGGTCGACAATAACCGAACAAGTACAGGGAAAGAGCGCTCCCTCATAAGTAGTTCCACAGAACTCGGGGCCCACAGGATCGCTGATACGGTCGGTGGACCTGTGTCGGAGCAGACAATCGAAGCACCGGCGATTCCCGCATCGGGCGCCCAGCGCCCGGGCAAGTCGCCCACAGGCGGCGCGCTGGGAAGTCGTCTCCGCGCTCATCCGTGGGTCATCGGCACGCTTGCCCTGCTCGCGGTCTCGGCGCTGGTGATCCTGTGGGCGGGGACGCGGCCCGGTTTCGATCCCTTCGGATGGATCGTGTGGGGCCGCCAGACCCTGCACTGGAACCTCGACACCAACGGCGCTCCGTCGTGGAAGCCGCTTCCGTACCTGTTCACGGTTCCGTACGCGCTGGTGGGCCACTACGAACTGTGGCTCTGGATCCTCACCGCGGTGGCCGGCTCGCTGGCGGCAGTCGTGTTCGCGGCACGGATCGCCTACCGCCTCACGGGACCCACGCCGGAGCGCCGGTACGCGGCGATCGCCGCCGCGATCCTCGCCGGGTTGCTGGTGCTGGGGATTCGCGATTACGCGCACTTCATTCTCAGTTCCCAATCTGACACCGTCATAGTCGCGCTTTGCCTGGGCGCGATCGACTGCCACCTCTGTGGGCGTTTCCGGATCGCCTTCATTCTGCTGGTGCTGGCCTCGCTCGGGCGACCGGAGGCGTGGCCGTTCGTCGGCTTGTACGCATTCTGGCTGCTGCATACGGCGATCAGGACATGGATCCTGATCGCCGCCGGTCTGCTCTCGATTCCACTGCTGTGGTTCGGGATCCCGGCGCTGACCGCCAACAGCTGGTTCGTCGCCGGCAACCTGGCCCTCAACTCGCCACGGGCCCTGCACGAGAACAAGATCACCGGCGTGATCGACCGCTTCCTCGATCTGCACGAGCTGCCGGTGCATCTGGCGGCGCTGGTCGCGATCGCGTTCGCTATCGGCCGTCGTGACCGCCCGACGCTGGTGATCGCCGGGGCGGCGTTCACCTGGGTGGTCGTCGAGATCGCCTTCGCGCTGCACGGCTGGCCCGCGGTGCCGAGGTACCTGTTCGAGCCGGTGGCCGTGGTTGCGGTCCTGGCCGGAGTGGGTGTCGGCCAGCTCGCCGCCGCTCTGCCCCGCTTGACCCGCGCCCCGGCCTTGGGGCCGGTAGCCGTCTCGGCTCTGTTGCTGGCCACGCTTGTGCCGTCCGCGCAGTCGCGCGTGAAGATCGAGGGCCTGGACCTCAAGCACGAGCGCGCCCGCACGGTGCAGATCGGCCGCCTGCACTCGATCATCGCCGAGCTCGGCGGGGCCAAGCGGATCCTGGCCTGCGGACAGCCGGTGACCGAGGTCGAGTTCCAGAGCGTCCTGGCCTGGGACATGGGCCTGAATGTCGGCGAGACCGGCTACCAGGGTCGCGCTGTGGAGAAGCAGGGGCGTCCGGTCGTGCTGATCGAGCCGGTCGGCGAGGGCTGGAAGGCACGCGCGCTGCACCCGACGCCCGCAATGAC